>CALVXT010000089.1 GCA_944371545.1 uncultured Bacilli bacterium
TCATAACGGCGATAATCAGTTAAAGCTTTCTTATTAAATTTGGAAACATCTTTTCCATCAACAATAACTGAACCACTAGTTGGAGTATCCATTCCACCTAGAATATTTAAAACAGTAGTCTTTCCTGCTCCACTAGGACCTAAAATGACAACCAGCTCACCTTCATCAATTGAAAAAGAAATATTCTCAATTGCTTTAATCGTAACTTCTCCCATTTGATATGTTTTAGATAATTTCTTTACATCAATAAAAGCCACCTATTTCATCTCCAATTCTTTTTTATCATAATAATAGCATCATTCTACTAAAATTATAACGCATTTCCTAAGAAAAAAAAAGACTAGATGATAACGAAAATCTGACACAAATTAAAGTAAATTAGCAAGAATATTTGTGATCTGCTAAACCAAAGAAAATTTAATAATGTAAGATTGAAAATTTATAAATTATATTTTATAATGTATATATCAAAGTAATTTGATTATAATTTTAATGGATACATTTGAAGTGCAAATCAGATGCTATCCCATTGTTTTTTGGGTAGGCACCTGAATACAACAACGTTGTTTCAGATGCCTTTTTTTATTTAAAAAGTAATATAAAGATTACAATAAATAAAAGGATGATTATAAAATAAAAAGATTTTTCTCTTTTATTCATAATATCACACCCTTTCTATTCTTTTTAGAAAGGGAAAGCATCTGAATTTCAAATGTATCCAATATCATTATTGCAAACATATATTTGCTTTGCAAATTCATAACTAGAGCTACAAAAACTCACTTTAAATGAATAGAAGACTCAGCCTTAAATTCTAAATTATCATAATAATCTTTAGTTTCTAAATACAATCCAGGAGTTTCTTCTATCAAGAGCTCATCATTCTCTAATAACAAATAAATATATTCCACACCATAAGTATTCATTACATATTGAAACATTGCACAAAAACTCATGTAATCTGTTCCAAACTTTATTTGTTCTAAAGTAGCGCGAAAAGAAGGTTTCTTAGAACTATATTGATGAGACAAAGTTGTTGCAAGACCCTCAGTAAACCATTTATATCCAAGTTTACTTGTCTTTTTCTTCTTTATATGACAAATATGAACAAATTCATGAAGAAGTAAGTACGCATAATCCTCTACTGAATGATTTCCATGACCTTTTGTTTTTATATACTCCTCATAAGTAGGTACAATAAACATTCCATTTCTAGTAACTCCACAAAGCCAATCTGGAATTTGACCATTTTTATCTATTCCCAATTGTTTTTCTAAACAAAAACTTCTAAACTCTTCTAAGGAAGAAAAAATTTTCACCTTTGCTTTCTCCCCAAAATTTTCCAATTTAAAAAACGAAACAATCTCTTCAGAAATAGTATCTAACATAGTTTCATAATTTTTTAAAAACTCTAAATCTTTTTCTGTATGCTCAATTAACATATATTTTAATTCTTTAACCATAAAACCTCCATAAATAAACCTCACATAAATAAACCTTATTGAAAAAAGAAAAAAAATCAATTATAATGTATATATCAAAGAAATTTGATTATAATTTTAATGGATACATTTGAAGTGCAAATCAGATGCTATCCCTGATTTTTTGGGTAAGCACCTGAATACAACTAAGTTGTTTCAGATGCTTTTTTTTATTTAAAAAGTAATATAAATACTACAATAAATAAAAGGATAATTATAAAATAAAAAGATTTTTCTCTTTTATTCATAATATCACGCCCTCTATTCTTTTTAGAAAGGGAAAGCATCTGAATTTCAAATGTATCCAATATCATTATTGAAAACGTACATTTGCTTTGCAAATTTATATATATGTATAAATCACTTACAAAAATAGTTATTTAGAGCTTAATATATTTTCTACTATATGATAAAATTTATTAGGATTTTTTATTATATCTTTAATTTGTTCAGGATAAATTTTATACTTATCAACATCTTTTATATCAATCCATTTAAAAGTTATCCAATCACCCTCTAAACCGCAAAAGCTATATTCTAAGATTTGCAAATCATACACAACTTTGTATATTATATCTAATTGGTGATTATTAAAGCCTTTATCTGGAACAAATTCTTCACTAATAGCCAACAAAGAAAAATTATAATCTTCCCACCCTAATTCTTCAAATATTTCACGCTTTAAAGCATCTTCTGTTGTTTCCAATTCTCTGACTTTTCCTCCAACCAACAAATGAATCTCTCTATTTTTAACTTGAAAGATTAAAATTTTTGTTAAATCATGATTAAAAATTAATGCAGAAACACGAAATAAAAATTGATAATTATCATGCGAATATTTAATATCCATAATGATTCCTCCAATATTAATAAATATAGCAAAGAAAAAAACAGAATTCAATAATGAGTTTTGCTTTTCTTTTTGCTATAATAATTGAAGGTGAAGTAACATGCCAAAAATTCTTATTACAAACGCTTTAGAAAAAAACGAAGCAATAAAAAGAGTACGTGAAGATAACCCGTTTGAACAAGTAAAATTCTATACTATAAACGAACTTCAAAAAAACTATCCTTATACTTATACTACAAAAACATTAGAATACATTTGTCAAAAAGAAAATGTTATCTTAGATGTTGCAAAAATATACTTATCTACAATTTGTATTTATCCTGTTGAAAATTTAAATAACGAAAAAGGAAAATTTCTAACCATTTTAAAACAAGACTTATTAGCCAGAAAACTTCTTCTACCAAATACCTTACTAAAAAGCTTTTTAAAAAAAAGTGAAATCATTTTAAAAAATATTCATCAAACAAAACAAATTCAAAATTTATTAAAAGAATTTTCTAACATATCGTTTCATCAAAATAAAACAACTGAAAAATTTACTCCCATGGTTTATGAATGCGATAATATTGAAGAAGAAATCACTTTAATTGGAGAAAAAATCATTACTCTTTTACATGAAGGAATTGACATTAACCATATCTATCTAAAAAATGTTTCTGACGAATACCTGAATCCCCTAAAAAGAATCTTTCGTCTTTTAAACATTCCCTTATATCTCAAGCCAAGAACAACCCTACTTCAAATTCCGCTTGTATCAAATTTCTTAAATTTATATAAAAACGATGAACAACAAGCTTACTCCTATTTAGAAAAAATGAATGAAGAAAAAGAAAATCAAGAAATCATTGCTCTTCTTATAAACGTTATAAACAAATATGTCAACTTAAAAGAAAAAATCATGTTTATAACTAATGACTTATCCACAAGAACAATAAAAAGTTCTTTTAAAGAAAACTGTGTTAGAGAAAAAGAATTAAAAGAAAAAACAAATGATCAAGACTATATTTTTATACTAGGATTTAATAATAACATTCCTCATACTTTTAAAGATGAAGACTATATCACAGATGAAGAAAAAAAATTCCTTGGCTATGATACTGCTGAAGATCTAAACAAAATAGAAAAAGAAGAAATAACAAACATGATATATCATAGGAAAAACACTATAATTACTTACAAAAAAAATCATGCTGGAAAAGAATGTTATCCTTCAACATTACTAGAAAACTTAGAAAAGAAAAAGGAAGAAATTAAATTAAACGTTTCTCATGAATATAACAAGTTTCTTCTTGCTTCACTTTTAGATGAATATGTAAAATACAATACAATTAGCCCTACTCTATTAAATTTACTTTCTACCTATTCCCTACCCTACCAAACCTATGATGAACAATTTACAGGAATTTCGAAAGAAAGGCTTTACACTCATTTAAAAAATAAACTTACTCTATCTTATACTTCTTTAGATACTTTTAATAAATGTTCTTTTGAATACTTTTTAAACAACATTCTTCATTTAGACCTATTAGAAGAAACATTTAATATTAAAATTGGAAATCTATTTCACAAAGTACTTGAAAGAATACATGAAGAAGAATTTGATTTTGACTACATTTATGAGCATGAAATAAAAGAAGAAATTTGGAATGAAAAAGAAATCTTTTTCCTAGAAAAATTAAAAGAAGACTTCAAATTTATTGTAACAACAATTATCGAACAAGAAAAATATTCATCATTAAAAGAAATTCAAACAGAAGTGCCTGTAACCATCAAAATTCCAAGTAAACTAGATGTAACTTTTAAAGGAAAAATTGATAAATTAAGCTATGCAAAAGTGAATAACCATACAGTTATCAACATTACCGATTATAAAACAGGTTCTACCTCTGTCATTCCAGCCTACTATCCTATTGGATTAAATTTACAATTACCCGTATATCTATACTTAGCTAGTAAAATGGATAATTTAGACAGCATTATCATCGGAGGCTTCTATCTCCAAAAAATTCTTCTTCCTAAAATTAAATATGATGCGAAAAAAAATTATGAAACACAAAAAAAAGAAAATCTAAAACTACAAGGTTATAGCAATCCAAATAAAGAAATATTAGAGTTAGTAGATAACGAATATAAAAACTCCCACATCATTGCCGGTTTAAAAGAAAAAAAAGATGGCGACTTCTATCACACAAGTAAACTATTAGATGAAGAAACCGTTACAAAAATGAGTGAACTTATCGAAAAAAATATTACGGATTGTATAAAAAATATTGAAGAAGCAAACTTCAAAATCAATCCTAAAGTTGTGGATAACAAAGAAAATGTAAGTTGTAAATTTTGTCCATATAAAGACATTTGCTATCACACATCAAAGGATATTACCTATGTAAATTCAGTGAAAGATTTTTTAAAAAAGGAGGCAAACCATGGCTTGGACGAGTGAACAAATAAAAGCGATTGAAGAGGAAGGCACCAATATCATTGTTTCTGCTGGAGCCGGCTCTGGAAAAACCGCCGTTTTAACAACTAGAGTTCTGGAAAAAGTAAAAAAGAAAATTCATATTAATGAACTACTTATTTTAACATTTACCAATGCTGCAGCAGCCGAGATGAAAGAACGAATCAAAAAAAATTTAATAGATGAAAACTTAACAGATGAAATAAACAAACTAGATACAGCATACATCACGACATTCGATTCTTTCGCCCTATCTCTAGTCAAAAAATATCATTATCTATTAAATATTCCTAAAAATGTTACCATAACCGATTCAAGTATTTTAAATACTCAAAAAAGAAAAATTTTAAATGAAATATTTGAAGAATATTATAAAGAAAATAACAATGAAAAATTTAAGAATTTAATCTACACTCTATGCACAAAAGATGATGAAGAATTACAAAGTACTCTTTTAAATCTAGCAAACAAATTAGAAATACGCATTGATTTAGAAGAATACTTAACAAACTATCTAAAACATTTTTATAGCGAAGAAAAAATCCAAAAAATTCTAATTGAATATCAAAATATTCTAAAAGAAAAAATTGCTGAGATTTTTATCACTGTAGATCAAGAACAAAACAATTTTGAAAGTGACTATTTATCTAAAATTTTTGAAAGTCTTAATCCATTAAAAGAAACAGAAGATTTAGATACTCTACTTGCTAAAATCGAAGCTTCTAAACTTCCAATCTTACCACGAGGAAGCGAAGAAGAAACAAAGAATGCTAAAGAAAAAATCAATTCTACATTAAAAGAACTAAAGGAATTAACCATATACGGAAATACCGAAGCAATAAAAAAGGATTATCTAAAAAGTAAAGATCTTATAGAAATCATTTTAGAAATTTTTCAAAAGTATTTTCAGAGACTAAATGCTTATAAAATGGAAAATTTTGTTTTTGACTTTCAAGATATTGCCCATCTTTCTTTAAGCCTAGTAAAAGATAACTCTGTTATTAGAGAAAACTTAAAAAACGAATTTAAAGAAATTATGGTAGACGAATATCAAGATACCTCTGATACTCAAGAAGCATTTATCTCTTTAATTAGTAATAACAACGTTTACATGGTTGGAGATATTAAACAAAGTATCTACCGTTTTAGAAATGCAAATCCACAC
>CALVXT010000090.1 GCA_944371545.1 uncultured Bacilli bacterium
TTAGCAATTTCCTCTTTTTTTTCTTTAGTATTTGTTGTAATAAATAAATCAAATTTATATGGGATTTTTTTTAATTCATTAAGCATTTCTGGTAGTACGTCTGGATAGAATACATGTGCTTGAACTAAAATTTTAAAATTTTGTTTTCGCTTCGGTTGGTCTACTTGGTCCATAACTTTCAAATTGGCTTTAAAAGGTATTCCGCAAATCGCTTTAGAAAGTGTATTTATGTTGGCATATCCATATTTTTTATCTGGTTCTAAATATGTTCCTTCTCCCCATTCATTCCACGCATTAACGAAAAGGAATGTATCTGAAAAATCATTTTCAAACATTTTATTCATAACCATAGTTGTCCATTTATAAAAGCTTTCTAACGAATAGTTATACAAAACGGTGTATCCTTTTTTTCTTCGGGCAGAATTATCCCATCCCATTGTTACAGAATAACTAAACTTTTTTAAAGGATAATGATTTTTATATATTGTTCGTAAACTTTCAACAATTTTAGAATAATTTAATACATTTGCTTCTTCATTTATACCTGTGATTTTATCATTTGGTAGCGATAATTGTGTTGGAGCAAAGTCAAATTCTCCATCTACAAAAGGCGTATTACTATAATCTTTCATATGTACTATAGTCTTACTCCATATTTCGATTTCGCCAATTCCTATTTCACGAGCTCTATTTCTCCATTTTTTACAAACTTCTTCGAAGTCAGGAATATCTTTTGAATTATAAACCATTAATAAAGGTTTGTTTTGAATTCGAATATATCTTTTATCTTCTGCATATTTTTTCCAATCATCTATAAATTTTTGAGGATCTTCATCTAAATATTTTTGTTCAATTAATATATTTTTTTCCAAGCCATCCCATGTTCTTGTCCAATTTTCATTTGCCCAACATAAAACAAAAGGAAAATCAATTTCTTTATGCTCTAATAACAAATCTACAGGTTTTTCTAAAAGTCTTTTGCCAGAAAACCAATAATAATAAAAAGCAAATCCATATATACCGTGCGATTTTGCAAGTTCAATTTGTTTTTTTATTATATCAATATTATCTAATGTATAATAGCCAAAATCTTCATGTGGTTCACGTGGCATGTAATGACCATCAAATCTTGGTTTAGATTTTTTTGTGTTTGTCCATTCAGTAAAATTTTTTCCCCACCATTTATCATTTTCAGGAATACTATGAAACTGAGGCAAATAAAAGGCAATGGTTTTTATTATTGGATTTATTTTTGAAAAGTCAAAGTTTTCTTCATAATGAGAATCATAAGCCTTTTCTTTATGATAATCATACTCAACCACAGGTTCGACATCTTGTTCTAGTTTCTTTGACTTTTTTATTTTTGAAGTAATTGAACGAATAAATTCTGTATATTTCCAACTTTTACTATTAATAATAGTATTAAATTTTTCCTCATAAAAAGCTTTTTCTCTATCTACTTTTTTCAAGTATTCTCTTAATTCAAAAATTTCTTTACGATATTGATACTCTTTATTCATTTTTACTCCCTTTCTCTTTCTTTAAATTCCACACCTTTTCTAAAAATTTATATCTTTTTTCTATTTGCTCTTTTTGAAAACTTGTTAATTTAAATTGTTTGTCAAAGTAAGCATGAATTTGCTTTATTTCTTTTAAATGCGCGTCTTTTTTCGTTACTGATGAAACATTGTTTCCATGGACACGATAATAATTTAAAGTTTTACTACTATATGCAATTTTGCCATTTTTCATAACATTCACATAAAATAACCAATCACCTGCTTGTTTAAACTTACCTGATAATTCAAAATACTGGTGATAATCATCTTTTTTTATTAAAGCAGAAGAGACATTAGCAATTGTACAATTCAAGAATGCATAATTTTTGATTTCTTCTTTACCTTCATTAATAAAGTCATGGTCCCAATGTCCAGTTTTCATAATATCAATTTCGCTTTTTATACTTTTTAAAATCTTTTTGCCAACTCCATTAATATAGGCTGTGTCGCAATAACTAATTCTAATATTGTCTTCTTTCTTTAAAGGTTTTACTAAAGTTTTTAGTAAGTCTTTGTCGCAGTAATCATCTGCTTCGGCGATCCAAACATAATCTCCCTTTGACATCTCGAATCCTTTTTTCCATTGTTTAAAAGCTGAACCACTATTTTCTTTGTTATAAACTTTTTTAATATTTATATATTCTTCTAAAACTTCAACTAAATGATCAATTTTTTCGCGACTGTTATCTGTCGAACAATCATCAAGTAAAAGAATTTCAAAAATTTTCACTTTTTGATTTAAAACGCTATATAATCTTTCTTCTAAAAATCTTTCGTAATTATAATTGGGAATTACTACAGATATTTTAAAATCATTTTCTTTTCTTCGTCTATTTTTTTTGGCTTCTTTTATAAGAAGTTTTTCATCAATTGGTGGAATAATTTTTTTCTTAATATGATTTTGAAAAAGTTTCAAAAAAGAAATAGTAGCATTTGCAAAATTGTAATGACCTGTACATTCAAATTTGAATAAAAGTCGATAATAAATCTGACTTTTTTTATTTGTTGTGCTTAAAAAACGCCAGTAAAAGCGATTTTGTCGAATATTATATTTTTGAGAAAGCTCATTAAACTTTTTCAAATATTTTTTTCTTTCTTTGGTGTTTTCTATTTTTGGAAAAACATATAAAAATAAGGAAATAAGTTGATTAAATACAATTGCATCTTTATATAGTTCGTAATCTTCTTCTTTTTCAATTCTTTTTAATGTACTATCAACTCCAGCAAAAATATCAAATCTTTTCTCACTAAAATGAGAATTTTGAATAGAATTATTTCTTTGTACATAATAATAGAAAACATCTGGTACATAAGCAATTTTTTTTGCTTTAACTAGAGCTGGAATAACAACTGCAATGTCTTCATTTACTTTTCCTTCGGCAAATGGATATTGTTCCATAATTTCTCTTTTGAAAAGTTTATTGCAAGCTGAAGCTGCTAGCCCATTATCGATAAAATCAATTTTTTCTTTACCATTACATCCTCTAGTTATTTGAAATGTTTTAGTATCTTCATAATAAAGTTTCATATCACAAACTGCAATTTCAGCTTGTTCCTTTTTAATTGCCTTTATAAGATTTTCATAATAATCTTTTTCGATATAATCGTCTGAATCAATATAACCTACATATTTTCCTGTGCTTTTTTTTAATCCAATATTCCTAGAATAAGATAAACCTTTATTTTCTTCATTTTCAATAAGTAGTACTTTTGGATGATTTTCATATTCTTTTAAAATTTCTAATGAATTATCCGTACTTTTATCTTCTACTAAAATCAATTCTAAATTTTCATAAGTTTGGTTTAAAATCGATTCAATACATTTTTTTACATATTTTCTTGTGTTATATACACTTACGATTACAGAAATTTTTTCTTTTTCCATGTTTTTACTCCTTTGCCATCTCTTTTTTTAAAATTTCTAACGATTTAATAATCTCTTTCGTTCTAAATAGTAATTTTTGACGATCCTTTTTTTGAAATAACGTATTTAAACTTCCACCTTCCTTATGAATTATTTCTATTTCGGGTGAATATAGAGATACTAAGTGTTCTTTCATTATTCGATTATAAAGCAAATCTTCCTCATGATATAAAAAAGTATCTTTAATAAAAATATCCATATGCTTTTGATAATACTTTTGAGAAAAAATCAAAGCACATCCATGTAATGCTACATTTTGCTCTTCTTTTTCACCATTTTTAAAAATAGGAGGTGAAACAATTTTAGATTTTAAAAATATATATATTTTTAATAGAAAATACAGTATGCTATTTTGATAAATCTTTGCTAATTTTTTTTGATATTGAATTTCTTCATCTACTTCATTAATATTTTTTAGAGGTCGATAAGGATTCACTGAACCACTTTTTTCTGGACAAATTATTTTAGGCCCCAAAATATCAAATTTTTTTCTTTGGTAAATTTTAAAAATTTTTTCTAAAAAATTTTTTTGTTTTATTATAGTATCGTTGTTGATAACCACTAAAAAATCGGGCTTGTATTTTTGAATTGCTAAAGTGCATCCCTCATTGTTGGCTTTAGCAAATCCAATGTTTTCTTTTAAGCACAGAACATCGTCTACTTCTTTTTGAAATTCCATTCTTTCTTTTTCGTTTAAAGTTGCATTATCTACTACAACAATTTTTTTGGCTCCATTTAATTTTTTTATTGATTGAATACACTCTTTTGTATCTTGTATATTTTTATAATGAAGAATTATAAATGCAGTCATTTTATACCTCTTCGGCAAATCCTTTTTCTAATTTTCTAAAAATCAAATAGCCAATTACTAAAATAATTAAAGCAACGATACTTATATAAAGAAGTGATCCTAGATTGGGCATTGTTTTGGTATAGAAAATGCTTCGATAAGAATCTACTAAATGGGTCATTGGATTTAAATATAAAATCCATCTGATTTTTTCTGGAAACATATCAGCAGTATACAAAATAGGAGTAGCATAAAATAATAGATTTAAAATGAAACTAACAATATATTCAATGTCTCTTACGTATACATTAATTGCACTTAAAATGAACAATAAACCTAGACTAAGTACACTTTGAATTATAGCAATTAATGGCAACCATAATAGTTGTAAGCTAAATCCAATACCGCCAAAAAAAACAAAAATTAAAATGATTACACAAGAAATCAAAAAATTAATAAGTCCTGCACACACTACGCTTATAGGTAATATTTCACGTGGAAAATATACTTTTTTTATAATCCCACCATTCATCCAAATACAATTGCATCCTGTTGTAATGCATGTGGTAAAAAAGTTCCACGGAATAATAGCAACAATTAAAAATATCAAATAGTTAGGCACAGATACACGCATAATATAAGGAAAAACAATTGCATAAACAGCTACCATAAGAAGTGGATTTAAAAATGACCACAAAACCCCTAAAAAAGATCCCTTATATTTTCCTCTAATTTCTTTTTTTACATTTGTTTTTAATAATTCTCGATATTGATATAAATTTTTAAAAATTGTCATTTAATCACCTACACTTCTCTAGGTATTTTGGAATGACTTCTTTAGGAGTAGCATCCATTTCTACCTTTCCATCATAAATCCAAATAGCTCGATTGCATAATTTTTCTATTTGATCTAAACTATGGCTTACAATTACAATTGTTTTGTCACTATTTTTTAATTCTTCTAATTTTTTAAAACATTTTTCTTGAAAATGCTGATCTCCTACTGCTAAGATTTCGTCAATTAAAAGTATCTCGGCATCAACATTAATGGCAATTGAAAAAGCAAGACGCATATACATTCCAGATGAATAAGTTCTAACTGGATTATCGATGAATTCTCCAAGTTCAGAAAATTCAATAATATCTTCTAATCTTTTATCAATTTCTTCTTTTGTTAACCCAAATATGGCGGCGTTAAAATAAATGTTTTCTCTACCTGTAAAATCCTGATGAAAACCAGCACCTAATTCAAGTAATGAAGTTAGTTTGCCATGTGTAATAACTTTTCCTGTTGTTGGATAAATAATTTTTGTCATTAATTTTAATAGAGTGGATTTTCCAGAACCATTTACTCCAATTAAGCCTACTGTCTCACCTTTTTTTATTTTTACATTAATATCTTTTAAGGCGACAAACTCTTCACTTTTATTTCTTTTCCAAAATAACATATGTTCTTTTAGCGTACTTGCTTTGTCGTAATAAATTTTAAATTTTTTTGTTACATCAATTACTTCAATTGCATACTCATTTGCTACCTGTTTCATAGCTCACCTCAATATTCATTTCTTTTATAGTATACCAAATAAGACTCACAATATCAATTTTTCTC
>CALVXT010000091.1 GCA_944371545.1 uncultured Bacilli bacterium
GGAATAATTTATTTGTTAAGGGAGAAATTATTTAAAAACTTCCATCTTTTTTATCTTGACATGTTACCAGATGTCTTTATTTTTTCTAAAATCAGTATATCAAATTTTTTGTGAATCATAAATAGATTTTTTGCCTAATTTTATTCCGAAATAAACAAATATACTTAATAATGTTCCTAATGAAATATATAAACAAATCCGGTATGGAAGTGAACCTGTATATTCTAAAGTATATGTTCCGCCACTCACTTTTGCTGCTAAAAATCCATGATCGTTTTCCCATAAATCATAAGATGTGCCTTTTTCATCTGTTAACGAATATCCAAAATAGAAAATTCGTGGAAGTTCAATTTCAATTTCTGAATCACTTTCTACAGTAAATTTTAAAGAAGGAACTTTATTATCTATTGTTGTTATTTTGGCATGTTCATCGGTTGTAAGTACTTCTTCACTACGAGAGTTAAAGTATTCTATATTTTCTTCAACTTTAACTGGTAAATATTCTCTTTGCCAACCCATGCCATAGACATATTCGATATTATTTAGATTGACTGTATCTGGTGTTGCGAAATGAATGGAAAGAAATCCTGATAAAACTAAGCCAAGAACTATTATAGAATATAAAGCTTTTGATTTTACATTTTTTATAGCTAGTGGCGCTAGGAAAGAAACAGCTAAAATCACGAAGGCAACCAGTCTCCAACCAAATTGAATCATAAACATCGTATAAGGCATCAAAATCCACGGAAAATAAACAGTTGATAGCCATAAGCTTAATATTCCAAAAATTAATATAAGACGATATTTTTCTTCTTTGAAATCTTTTCTAAAGAATTTAAAAGCCGCAACTAACAGAATAATGGTTACAACGCGTAAGCGTAATAAGATGCCATCACGGTCAAATGGCACAAAATATTCAAATCCCCAAAGAGCTGTATGTTGTATTCCCCAAGACATGACCCATTTTTGATAAACACGATAATTTCCAAATAATTTGTGTTCAAATAACGGTTCAAAGAAAAATGCAGTCAGTAAGAAAACCAATCCACATGCTTTTAAGAAAGGAACGATAAATTCTTTTTTAAAGATTTTTTTATAAAAAAATAACATAGCTATTCCTAAGAATAAGGTAAAATAAATCATTAATGTAAAATGGGATAAAATTCCTCCTACATAGCCAATAATAAATAATGGATAAAATGCTTTTTTGTTTCCTTCTAACAGTTCTTTAATCGATGTTAAAATGAGAGGAAGAAAAAGAAAAATTAAACTTTCTGCTTGGGCATCCCTTACATAAATCTCATTAATATGATAAGAACTTGTCATATATATTAAGGCAGCAATAAAACTCATTTTTTTGTTTTTAAAAAAACGATTACTACAATAATACATGACTAAACCTGAGCTAAAGAAAATCAGAAAGCGAAAAATTTTCATCGAAGTCAATAAATCTATAGATAAGAAATTCAAAAAATATGCGAGATATGCCAGTAGTGTATGCGAAAGTGGCGGATAAAAAAGTCTTGTCCCATATCCAAAATTATTGCCTATCAAAGGAACGATTTTCCCAAAAAAGCCACTCCAAAAATCTTCTTGTATCATTTTAACTAAGACATCAACATTTGCTACATGAAAATATGTATCATTATTTACATGATATGGATTTAAGAACATTGGAAGAAAAAGAATTAAAGAAATTATAAATAATCCTAAAACAAATAATCGATTTTTCTTTTGTAACCACTTCATATGAATTTTCCTTCTTTCTTTTTTAGTATACCAAACAATCAAAAAAAAGCTATGAATATTTAGCTAAATGAGTTTTATTTGACAAAAAAAGCTAATCAATATTGACTAGCTTATGCTCTACTTGAATATTTTCCATCACTTGTTGAAATGATGATCTTTTCACCTTGATTAATAAATAAAGGTACCTTTACAGTATATCCTGTTTCAATTTTTGCATCTTTCATGGCATTATTTGTTGTATTCCCTTTAACAGCTGGTTCTGTTTCAACAACTTCAAATTCAATTTTTTCAGGTAAATTCACACCAAGAAGTTCTCCTTCATAGTATTCTAATTGAATTTCTAAACCTTCTTTTAAAAATTTCTTTTCTTGTTCTAATTTATTACCAGGAACTTCTACTTGATCATATGTTTCTGTATTCATGAAAACAAAGTTGTCTCCATTCGCGTATAAATATTGCATTGGCATACGATCGATATGAGCTCTTTCAATCTTAATATTTGTATTATAAGAATTTTCAACTACTGCGCCTGTTCTTAAATTTTTAGTTTTCATTCTTACAAACGCACTACCTTTACCAGGTTTTACATGTTGAAATTCCATAATTTGACAAAGGTTTCCATCTAGAATAATAGTCATGCCATTTTTGATATCATTAATATTAATATTCATGAGAATCCTCCTTTATTATTTTCCTAATTTAGTTTCTTTAAAAATTGTTGCTTGACGACAATTTGGGCAATATTTTTTCATTTCTAATTTATCTGGAGTGTTCTTTTTATTTTTACTTGTTGGGCGAATTAATTTTCCACAACGAGAACACTTTAAACCAACAAATTGTCTATTTTCATTTTTAGCCATAGGTTAAACCTCCTCACATCAAAACTATATGTATTTTAGCATAATTAAAAACGAAGAGCAAGATTATTTTTTAGTATTCACGCTCTATAATCTTGCTTATTTTCCATATTTTCCAAAATCTCTGGTATATTTTAAGACTTCTTCATTAGATAATCCGATTAAAGATAAATCAAGTGTTTGAGAAAACTTTGAAAAGTTATTCATGTAAGCATCTAGCATTTGAAATGCTGTATAGGAATCTTCTTGCCATACTTTATATATGCTATACCCTATATTTCAAAATTTAATAGTTCTTCACATATTTTTTCGTATAAATCTTGTTCGTGACAAATAGTATCAATTAAGAACATTTTATCATTTTCATATTCTTTTAAACCTCTCATATAATAAGGTTTGTCATTATCTAATACAATAAATGGCATAATGTTATTTCTTAAACATTCTTTAAACATTATTATTCTACCAACACGACCATTCCCATCACCAAATGGATGTATGCGCTCAAATCTAAAATGAAAATCAACAATATCTTCTAAAGTAATATCAATTTTAGAATTATATTCATTTAATAATTTTTCTATTTCTTGTTCAACATCTTCTGGTGCAGTTGTATGAATAACATTAACTACTCCTATTATATTCGGGACAACTTTAAATCCTCCAACATTATATCTAGGATTTTCTTCATCACTAGTATTTCTCTTTAAGATTTTATTCATTTCAATTATCATATCTTTTGTTAATAATTCATCAACATTATCTAACATATAATCAAATAATTTGAAATGATTTTTAGACTCTGTTAAATCATCTAATTTAATCGAATCATCACTTTTAGGAATAAATGAAGATGTATCAAATATTGCTTCGGTTTGTTCGCTAGTTAATCTGCTGCCTTCAATTTTATTTGAATTATAAGCAAAATTAACTTGCGAATAATGATATATATTTCCCTTAAATTTAGATTCTTTTTGTTTAATTAATTCATTTTTAATTTTATTTATATCCATAATTCATCTCGCTTTCTTAATTATTTGCTTCATTGGAATATGACAAAATTTATATATGTTTTTAACATCGAACCATTTTATTTTTGCTTTTTTAGTTATTTTGCTCTTTTCACGCTTTATAAGTTAATTTTTTTGTTTTACTAGTTATTGTATTTTATTCCTTCTTCTAAAAATTTTTGGAGCATAAGGATCTTCGAATTGAGTTTCAAAGATGTTTGATTCGTTGTTTCCTATATGAACAGAATGTTCTCCATAGTAAAAAGTTTCTTTTTTTATTTTATATTTACACAATCGAATAAGAAATTGTAAATATTCCAATAAAGATTTTTTTACTAGCTGTGGTTTAAAACTTCCTTTATAAGAGCCTTCTATTATTTGTTCATCCGTTTCTTCTATAAGCATTTGCTCAAAAGCTTCTTTTTCTTCTTTTGTTAAATAAACGTAGGGACAATCATATCTTTTGAACTCTGGTGGAATATCACTATACATATAAGCTTTTTCCTGTTCAATTATACAAGAGCAAATATATGGATTGCTCATAATTTCACTGTATTCTTCAGCATTTTTTACAAAAGTATTACTAACCAAACCTGTTTTTGGATCTTGTATTTTTAAAGCAATAATTTCTTCAAACATCTTTCTTACCCTCTTACTTTCTAAAATAAACTCAATTGACTTGTTTCAGGCATTCCTTCAAATATACCCATTACTCGCATTTTATCAATCGTTGTTTGATTTACTTTTCCACGATTTTGAAAATCTTCAATACTATAAAAAGATTTTTGATTTCTCTCTTCAATGATTTTTGTAGCAACAGAATCCCCTAGTCCGTCAAGACTTCTAAATGGCATGATTAAACTGTTATCACTTTCATCCATTACAAAGTTATTTCCATCACTTTTTTCAATATCAATCATTTTAAATTTTACTCCACGAGCTGTAGCTTCTAAAGCAAGTTTCAAAGTTTCTAATAAAGATGATTCTTTATTTGTCATATCATATCCTTTACTTTGAAGCTCGAGCATTTTCGAACGAATTGCATCATATCCTTTTACCATAGAATCGATATCGAAATCTTGGAATCTTGTTGAAAAATAGCTTGCATAGTAAACAAGTGGTTTGTGTACTTTATACCAAGCGATTCTAAAGGCACTTGTAACATAAGCTGCTGCATGCGCTTTTGGGAACATGTATTTAATTTTTTGACAAGATTTAATATACCACTCTGGAATGTTATATTTTCTTAATTCTTCGGCATACTCATTCCATTGAGCTGGATCTTTGCTAGCTTTTCCTTTACGAACAAATTCCATGATTTTGAATGCTTTACTTGCTGGGACACCTTTTTTCATTAATTCAACCATGATGTCATCACGACAACCAATAACTTCTTTAAATGGACAAATGTTTTTTTGAATTAACTCTTGAGCGTTGTTTAACCACACATCTGTTCCGTGTGCTAGTCCTGAAATTTTAACTAGTTCGGCAAAAGTTGTTGGTTTGGCATCTTTAACGAGTTGAATCGTAAATGGTGTTCCAAATTCTGGAACTCCAAGGGTTCCGGTATCACACATGATTTGTTCTTTAGTAACCCCTAAAGATTTTGTGCCTGTAAACAATGCCATAACGCCTTTATCATCTAGTGGAACTTTTGTTACATCATCGCCCGTTAGTTCTTGAATCATTCTAAGTTGAGTTGGATCGGTGTGTCCCAAAATATCTAGTTTTAATACATCCGCATCAATGGCATGGTAATCAAAATGGGTTGTTCGCCAAGCACTGGTTGGATCTTCAGCAGGAAATTGGAAAGGCGTGAAATCAAATACTTCCATGTAATCTGGAATAACGACGATTCCTCCAGGGTGTTGTCCTGTTGTACGTTTACATCCAGTACAACCAATGGCTAATCTTTCAGTTTCAATATTTCGCATGATAATATTTTTTGACTCACAATAGCCCCTTACATATCCATAGGCAGTTTTTTCAGCTACTGTACCAATTGTTCCAGCTCGGTATACATTATCTACTCCAAATAAAACTTTTGTATATTCGTGAGCACTCGCTTGATTTAAATCAGAAAAGTTTAAATCAATATCTGGAACTTTGTCGGCGTTAAAACCAAGGAAAGTTGCAAATGGGATATCGTGTCCATCTTTTTGCA
>CALVXT010000092.1 GCA_944371545.1 uncultured Bacilli bacterium
GAATTGTCCGAATTGGTAGTGTAGATAATGATTCGCCAGCTAATGTTGTTCAAAATATTACTTGTAATGGACAATGTGAGTCAATCATTTATGAACCAAATAGTCGTAATCATACAAATCTTTCTATTGAAAGAGCAAATAAATATGGAGTAACGCTTGTAAATGGTGAAAGATTTCCAACTTATGCTTTTCAAAGAGCTGGTGGACCGATTTATGTTCGGAATACAGTGTCTGGTTCAGAAAATTTAGATTTAAATTACTTTAGTTTACAAAATACAATTACAGAAGAAAATTTAGATGAACCACTTTTTCAAATACCTGATGGTATTACCAAAACAAGAGTGTATTTATGGATTGAAGGACAAGATATTGATAGTTTAGAAACGGAGTCTGAAGGAGCTGAACTTACGGTTTCTATTAACTTTACAAAAGATACTTTAGGATATAGTACTTTTGATGAATAAAAGAATAAATGAGGGGAAAAGGTGATATTATGAAAAATAGTGAAAATACAGTAGATTTTGATCTGTCGCTTCTTAGTTTACAGGAATTGATAACGGTCTATCAAAAGGTTGCAGAGTTTTTGGATTTTTTAGAAAGTAAGAAAATTGTAGAAGAAGAGAAAGGTAAAGAAAGTCATGAATAATTTTTTAGATTTTATTCTTAAAGATATTGAAACAAAGACCAATATTTTATCTGCTTTACCTACAAAAACCAAGACGAATATTAAAAAATATAACGCTACGATAGACGAATTCCAAAAAAAATATACCGATTATAAATCTAATTTGCGAAATTATTTATTAGCTAAAAGTCGCTCTTTTGAAGTGAAAAATGAAGAAACTACTGACATAAATTCATTAAATGATCATGTTATCTCTTTAGAACGAGTAAAATTTCTTTTAAATCCAACAAACACTTATTTTGAAAAAATGGGATTTGATGAACTTTTGTATCAACTTAGTAATTATAGTACTTTTAATTTTAGTTCTTTAAATGAACTTATTAATGGATTTTTAGATAAGTTTCAACTTGCTGGTATTTCTTTAAGTCAAGAAGATTTTGATTATACTTGTTATGTTAAAGAATATATGGCATCGTTTTTAGACGTACGAACTAAGAAAACAGAAAGTCATGAAAAATTGTCTGAGGTTTTTGAGCAAATTTATTGGGTAAACCCAGATATTATTGAACATATTGAATTGAATTTTCGAAAACTTATTCGTAAGAACGCTAAGAAATTTGAAGCTTATATTGAAACTATTCAAAAAGAATGGATGGCTAAAGAACAAGTTTCTAATTATTTAGATTGTTTAGAAAAACTTCAAAATGCATATCTTAGTTTACATAAAGCAACGGAGGAAAATGTTTCGGATATAGTACTTGGATGTGAAAAAGGAGAAATTGATATTAATTCTTTTTTACAAGAAAGTAAGGTTAGAAGTTCAGCTTATGAGGCATTAGTGCCTGAAACTGTTGATCAGTCCGATGTTGGAGCTATGCAAAAAGTTTGTGTAATTTTAGAAAGATTAGAGACGAATGTTTTAGAATATAGTAAGTACATGGAATTTGAACCAGTTATAATGGCTTTTAAAGAGGAATATAAAAAATCTGTTTCTGAAGCACCAAAACCTGAGCCTAAAAAAGGAGAAACTAGTGGTTTAAAAGAAGTTTTAGGTAAAATAGAAGAAAGTGAACAGGAACTAGAAAAATTAAATCGGAAAATTTTAGGTACAAAGAATCCATTTTTTGATTTTAAAAATGAGATGGAAATTAAGCAATTGAAAGCTAAATCTGTAGTTAAAGCTAAGGAATTATATGAGCTTTATGCAAAGTATGATGAAGAGTATTTTAAAGAAAAAGTTTTAGATATCTTAAATCCTACTTTGACGGTAGCTGATGTTTTACATTTATATTCAAGCTTTGATTATTTTAAGAAAAAAACTTTACAAAATGTTTTTAAATTAACAACATATGATGATATTAAAAGATACAGCGAATCCTTTGATTTATTCGCGATGAATCCAAGTAATGTTATTGTTTCGGGAATTCTAGTGTTTGATGAAACAAATATTCCAAAAACTATAGTTAATAAATATCGTTTAAATGGTATAAAAATTGATGAAACGGATTTATCAATGGATAATGTTCAAAATCTTTTAAATCGTATTCGTTTAATTTTACGAATTCATATGATTGAAACAAGTATGTTATCTGTTGAAAAAATTTGGTTTATGATTCAAGTTCATAGTTTGTTAGAAAAAGAACAACAAGTATAAAAGGTTATGATTTACTTCATAGCTTTTTTTTGTTCTTTTTTAGTGCAAAAAATGTCGTATTATGTTATACTTATTTTAAGAATAGAAGAGTAAAAGGAAGTAAGTGTATGAATTCATTAAAGAAAATCAAAGAAAAACTATCTAAAATTCCTAAAATTGCTTATTTGCTAATTACTATTTTTGTTTTAGCTTTGGTATCTGTCACTTTACCAAGTTTTGCGCGATTTGAACATCGAAATCCAATACTTTTGGATACATCTTGGAGTGGGAATATTGCGACTAGTTATCGAAGTGGTAGTGGTACTTTAAGAGATCCATATATTATTTCGGATGGTAGTGAGCTTGCATATTTTGCTCAAATGCTTGAAACAACGAATTATGCTGGTGTTTATTTTAAGTTAGGGAATAATATTGTTTTAAATAAAGGAACTTTTTCTTATGAGGAAGTAAATGGAATAACCTATGAAGAAGATGGAATAACATATTATGTAGATGCTTATGGACATGCGTTATATACTGACGCGGGAAGGCAAAATGCTGCTGGAAAAAATGTTCAAATTTTTCCTTCTTTAAAGAATTTTGCAGGAACTTTTGATGGAGATTCTTACACTATTTATGGTGCTTATGTAACGAGTGAGAATGAAGAAGTTGGATTATTTACAAATTTAACTGGTGATATTGAAAATTTATATGTAGATAACGCTATGGTTTATGGTGGAAGTGTTACGGGTGGAATTGCTTCTTCTTCTGTTTCTAGTGATTTAGAAAGTGTTAGTTTTCGTGGTTATGTAGTAAATTCTCAAGAAAAGAAAAGTTTATCTAAAGAAATTCCTTTGAATGTAAATCCTGTTACTTTATTAGAAAATGAAACGAGTCAAAATTTAAATATTTCGGCTTCTTATACAGAAAATGTTTTACTTGGAAATGTTTTGAATGTGTATCTTACTGGTAATCTTTCTTTGACTAATCCTTCTTCCAGTGTGACGATTAATGGTGAGAATGTTTTAGCAGGAGATTTTTCTATTCCATTAGATTCTAGTTTACATTATAATTTGCCTGTTACTGTAACAGGGGAGGCTGGAGATAGTTTTACATTTACAGATGTGAAAATTGTTATTCAAGCTGAATATTCTTCTGTGGGAGGCATTATTGGACAAGCAGATGGAGTAACTTTAAAAAATATTATTAATAAAAGTGATGTGTATGGTTCTTTATATGCAGGCGGTTTACTCGGAAGTACTATTCGTTCTACTTCTATTGCAGATACGTATAATTTAGGAACGGTAAAGAGTGATTTAACAGCTGCTGGATTGATTGGACTTATTCAAGAAAATAATGAAGATGTTCAAGTTTTAAGAAGTTATAATGCTGGAACTGTCGTGGCTTCTAATGCTGCCGGAATTTTGGGAGATGTTTTAAATAATACAGGCGGGGTACTTTTAAGTACGACTTTTGATACTTCTGATACTTTATATAAAATTCATCATGTAACCGAGTCAACTGTTAATGTTTCAGGAAGTTATTTAGTTAATGGTTCGACAGTTTTGGAAGGTAGCGTAAATGGAAATTTTGCAGCTACTTCTTTAAGTAATTTACAGAGTAGTAGCTTTTTGGTATCTTTTTGGCCTTATATTGATAGTGAAGCTTTAAAAACGGCTCCAAATCGAGTATGGGTCTTTGAAAGTGGCGAACTTCCTATTTTGTATACAGATGACGCCAAAAATCCTGTGGCTCAGATTCATGTAGGAACATATACTTGGGAAAATGTTGGGTATGTTTTAGATTCTATTTTGTTTGATTCTTCGACAGCTTTTAGTATTGAAGAAATTTCAAGTATTCATCCAGTTAAGGAATTTTATTATAAGATTGTTTCTTCTAATGAACCTCTTAGAGCTTCAGAAATTTCAAGTATTACAGATTGGGTTTCTTATACGCCTGGTGAAGTAATTGAAATAAAAGAAGAAGGCTTTTATATTGTTTATGTTAAAGTTGTGGACACAAATAATACCGTAAGTTATTTAAATACGGATTTATTGGTTGTTGATTTATCTAGTCCACAAGTGGAAATTCAATTAAACAATACTACTTGGGATACTTTGAATGATGGATTAGAACAAATTTATATAAGTGAAGAAACTCCTTTTACAATTATAGCTGATGACGAATATTCTGGCATTGCTGAAATTTTGTATACAATTCAACCAAATCCTTTAAATGAAAGTGAATTAAATAGTTTAGAAGAGAATGCATGGCTTTCTTATGATGAACTCGGTACTATTTCTTCTTTAGGAAACAATCTTATTTATGCAAAGGTAAGTGATCAAGCTAATCATATAACTTATGTAAGTAGTGATACTATTGTTTATGATGGATATACGCAAGAGTTTATTGGAAGTGGTTATGATAAAAACGAAGGAAGTTCTGTGGCTGTAACGAGTAATTCGATGCTGCATACACGGTTTACTTATCAAAGTACATATTCTTATTATACTGGTTCAACTCATAATCTTATCTTCAGCGAAATATTACCTCTTAATACTAAAATTACTTTAATTGATCATAAGAAAAATAAAGTATATACTTATATGATTACTGATGACACATTAGATTATGGATATAATACAAGTTGTATAACTGAAGATTGTGAAAAATTTGCAACTATTCCGTTATCTTTATTTAAAGAAGTTGGTACTGGAAGTAGTGACAAATATTTTGATGAAAATAATTATACGGGGCCAATTGATGAGGAATTTACAGTTTTAGTTGATTTTCTTCAAACAGAGAATTCATTATCTTCTTTGAATATTTCTATGGTTTTAGATAGTGATGATGAGACCAAAAAGATATCTACTTTACAGGCTGGAAGTCAAAGTGCAAGCATTTATGAAAATGAGGCTGCAACTGTTCAATTTTCTGCTAGTGAGCCGTCAACTATTTATTATAACAGCGATTCTATAACAAATATTGATATTTATACTGGTATTGTTTATCCAAGCTTAAATGATGTTATAATTTGGGATAGTCGCTTTGAAGAACAAAAAATAGGTGTTCAAGTTTGGCTTAGTAATATGAATGGAGAAGTTCTTGGTAAGGAACATTTGAAACCTATGGCATTTACAGTTGATGGTGTGAATTATTATCCTGAAGATGATGGGATACTTTATATTCCTCTTACAAATGAAAATTCAACATTAACTATTACAACTCAAGAAAGTGTTTCTTCTTTGGAAATTGGAGAATACGCTTTACATATTCGTGGCTATGCAACTTATGACGGGAAGTATGCTTCAACTTATAGTGAGAGTGAAAGAATTATACCTGTTTTAGTAACTGAAGAAAGTATGCATTTTGATTATGGGTTAGAAGTAAATACAAGTGATGAGGATCGTATTTTATATAAAAATAATAGTACTGAAACTTTGGTTTTTGATGTTTTAAATACG
>CALVXT010000093.1 GCA_944371545.1 uncultured Bacilli bacterium
AAGAAAGATATTTATCTTTAAATTTGCCTAGTAGGAGGGAATGATAAAATGGATAATCGACAAAATTCGACAAATATCAACTGGTATCCTGGCCATATGGCTAAAACAAGGAGATTAATTGCTGAAAAATATTCATCTATTGATATTGTTTATGAATTAGTGGATGCAAGAATTCCTTTTTCGTCAAAAATTAAGGATATCTATAATATCATAGGAAATAAGCCTAAGATTTTGATTATGACAAAAAAGGATTTATGTGATTTAAAAGTTACTAAGGAATGGGTTAAATATTATGAGAATTTAGGTAATACGGTTTTACTTGTGGACTTGAATAATCGAAGTGATTGTGAGAAAATCATATCTGTAACTCATGAAATTATGGCTGAAACACAAGAAAAAAGAAAAAGTAAAGGAATGAAAGAAAAAGAAATAAAGGCTTTGGTAATAGGAATTCCTAATGTTGGCAAAAGTACATTAATTAATCAATTATGTAAAAGAAAAGTTGCTAGTGTAGGAAATAATCCTGGTGTAACTAAAAACTTGTCTTGGTTAAGAACTCACAGTGATATTTTACTTTTAGATACTCCGGGAATTCTTTGGCCTAAGTTGGATCAGGGAAATGTTGCTTTAAATCTCTCAGCTTTTACTGCTTTAAAGCAAGAAATTTTGCCAATTGATGATGTTGCTATATATATTCTTAAGATGTTAAGTGATTATTATCCAGACATCTTGAAAGAACGTTATGGAATAAAAAAATTAACGGATGTTTTAGAAGCATATGAAATAATTGCTAAGAATATTGGAGCCATGAAAAATGGTGAAGTGGATTATGAACGGGTGTCATTAAAAATTGTTAATGATATAAAATCAGAAAGTGTAAAAGGAATTACGTTTGATCGAAAATGAAAAAAGAAGTAGTAGATTTATTGTTTTATGAGAAAGAATTATATAAAGAAGGGTATCATTTAGTTTGTGGAACGGATGAAGCTGGACGTGGTCCTTTGGTAGGTCCTGTTGTTGCCGCGGCAGTTATTTTGCCTGAAAATTTCGAATTAGAAGGATTAAATGATTCTAAACAGTTAAGCGAAAAGAAAAGAGAAAAATTTTTCCCAATTATTAAAGAGAAAGCTATAGCTTATGGAATAGGAATAGTTAATGCTAAGATAATCGATGAAATAAATATTTATGAAGCTAGTCGTTTAGCTATGAAAAAAGCTATTTCAAAAATGAAAGTAAAGCCAGATTATGTGTTAACGGATGCGATGCCAATTCCTGATTATCCTATTCCTGTAAAGCCAATTATTTATGGTGATGCTTTATCTTTATCGATTGCTGCGGCTAGTGTACTTGCCAAGGTGACTCGTGATCATATTCTTTATGAACTTGATAAGAAATATCCTGAATATGAATTAAAAAATCATAAAGGATATCCCACAAAACGGCATTTAGAATTATTGAGAAAATATGGACCGACTAAAGAATATCGCTTTACTTATAAGCCAGTTCGTGATTTAATTAGTAAAGGTGATGAAAGTGAAGAAGTACATTCATAATAAGTATTTTATAGATATCTTAATATTTACAGCATTCTTTTTTGGCGTTGAAGTGATATTTCGCGCAGTAGAAGGCTTTTCTTTCTTTGATTGGGCAACGTTTCGGATTTTTCTTTCTTCTTTTTGTTTTTCTATTGTTTTTCACTTTCTTATAACTTTTCTTAAAAGTGAACGTGTTCGAAATATTATTCGTTTAATTTTTTTGTTAGTTGTTTCTATATATGCTTGGATACAAGCAGGATTTAATAATTTTTTAGGTGTTTATATTTCAATGGGAACTAGTAGTCAAGCTGGTGCCGTAACTTCTTATATTAAAGAGTTTTTAGTAAGTTATAAAATTGAGTATTATTTTATTTTAGTTCCTTTTTTATTATATATTGTTTATATTATTTTAAATTATAAAAAGCAAACAAATCCTTTTTATAAAGTGGGAGTAAAACCTAGAATTTTTTCTGTATGCATTGCTCTTTTTTCTAGTGCGATTTATATAGCAACATTATATATACCTTTTATGCAAAATCCAATTCAAATGATTCCAAATAAAAATTTGTTTTTTTCTCCTACAAATTCTTCTATAGCTGTAAATCAATATGGAACAACTGTTTATGGAATATTGGATATTAAGCAACTTTTGTTTCCAGTATATATTATTGATAACGGTTTTTCCGGGCCTGACGATGAAGAAGAATCTACTAGGGTTTTTGATGATACTCTTTGGAAGGAAGTAATGGCTGAGGAAAAGAATTCCACTTTAAAAGCATTAGATCAGTATTTTCTGTCTAGAAGTATTAGTCAGACAAATGATTATACCGGTTACTTTGAAGGTAAAAATTTAATTGTAATTATGATGGAATCAGTAAATAATATTATTTTACATGAAGAATATTATCCAAATTTTAGTAAGATTTTAGAACACGCATGGTATTGGGAAAACAATTATAGTCCTAGAAATGCTTGTGCTACTGGTGATAATGAATTTAGTGGAATGACTTCGATTTACGCTTTGAATACTGCTTGTACAGCAAATGTTTATCAAACTAATGAGTATTTTACTTCGATTTTTAACCGTTTTAAAAATAGTGGTTATACGGTAACAAGTTATCATAATTTGGATTCTGCCTATTATGCTAGGGATATTTTTCATGTTCATATGGGAAGTATGGCTTATTATGATGGAAATGATTTAGGAATTTCATTTGATTCAAATAATTATTTGGAATGGCCAAGTGATGTAGAGTTGATGGAGAAATCTGCGGCAATATTTACTCAAGATACTCCATTTATGGCTTGGATTACTACAGTTACTCCTCATCAACCTTATGATGGAGATAGCGTATATGGGGATAAATATTTCAGTTTGTTTGATGATACTAATTATTCTGATACATTAAAAAGATATATGTCCAAATTAAAAGTGACTGATGATGCGTTAGGAGTACTATTAGATACATTAGAAGCAAAAGGCGTACTTGAAGATACAGTTATTGTTTTATATGGTGATCATTATCCATATGGCTTGGTTGACGAAGATGTTCAAGCAGCGGTTGATTATGATGTCAGTGATTTTTATGAAATTGAACAGACTCCTTTTGTTATTTATAATAGTGAATTAGAACCACAAACCTTTAGTCAGAAAACTTCTTATATGAATATTTTACCAACTTTAGCCAATTTATTTAATTTAGAGTATGATCCAAGATTTTACTTTGGAGAAGATTTGTTTAGTCCAACTTTTTCTAATCGAATTGTTTTTGCAGATAGTTCTTGGGAAGATAGTGTTGCGCGTTATGATGCGAGAAGTGGAATGGTTACTTATTTTGGAGAAAAAACATACTCTACTAATGAATTACAAGCAATTAATTTAGAAATAAATCAGAAAAAACAGATGAGTAAATTAGCAGTTACAACAAATTATTTTGCCGATTTGGAAGAAAAATTATCGAAAAAAAGGGCAGAACAGGAAGAAGTGAATAAAAAACAAGACAAGGAGGAGCATAATGAGTAAACTTATGATTGTGGAATCTCCACATAAAAGTAAAACTATCGCGGCATTTTTAGGAAAGGGATATAAGGTAGTTTCCAGCAAGGGGCACATTATGGATTTGGCCACAAGTGGAAAATTTGGACTTGGAGTCGATGTAGAAAATGACTTTAAACCTACTTATGTTCCTATTTCTGGAAAGAAGAAATTGATTAATGAATTAAAAAAAGAAGTCAAGGATGCTGATTTTGTTTATCTTGCAACTGACCCAGACCGTGAAGGAGAAGCTATTTCTTGGCATTTAAAAGAAGCTTTAGGAATTAAAGAAGATCATTATGAACGTGTTACTTTTAATGAAATCACAAAAAGAGTAGTAGAAGAAGCTTTGAAAAATCCGAGAAAAATTGATGAGCATTTGGTTAAGAGTCAAGAGACAAGAAGAATTTTAGACCGAATTATTGGGTTTCGTTTAAGTAAACTTATGCAAAGTAAAACTGGTGGTAAAAGTGCAGGACGTGTTCAAAGTGTTGCTTTAAAATTAATTGTTGATAGAGAAAGAGCAATACTTGCTTTTGTACCTAAAGAATATTGGACCATAACCGCGGATTTTAAAGATTTCACAGCCGATTTAGAAAAGTATCATGGAAAAAAGATTGAAATTCATGGGGAAAAAGAAGCTGATGATGTTTTAAATAGCTTGTCTAATGCTTTTAAAATTAGTAAAGTTGAATCTAAAAAAACGACGAGAAGTTCTAAGCCGATTTTTAAAACAACTACTTTACAACAAATGGCTTCAAGTAAACTGAATTATCCATCATCTAAAACGATGCGAATTGCTCAAAAATTATATGAAGGTGTAGATTTAGGAAGCGAAAGTGTTGGTTTGATTACCTATATGCGTACGGATTCAGAGAGAGTATCTCCAGAATTTGTGGCTGAAACAAAAGAATATATCGAAAAGAAATATGGAAAAGAATATGTTGGAAATGTTAAAGTTCCAAAGAAAAAGGAAAATATTCAAGATGCTCATGAAGGTATCCGACCAACGAGTATTTTGAGGACGCCAGAAATGGTAAAAAATTATTTAACTAATGAAGAGTACAAATTGTATGATATGATTTACACAAGAGCTTTAGCGTCTATTATGGCTGGAGCAGGCTTATTAAATACCAGTGCTATTTTAGAAAATAATGGCTATGAATTTAAAGCGACAGGTTCGGTTTTACAATTTGACGGATATTTAAAAGTATATGGTCGTTTTGAAGAACAAAAAGATGTGATTTTGCCTGATTTTGCTAATTATAAGAGTGATGTGATTATTGCAGATGCTATTTTGAAAGAACAGCATTTCACAAAGCCTGAACCAAGATATAATGAGGGTTCTTTGATTAAAGAAATGGAAAGTTTAGGAATAGGGAGACCTAGTACTTATGCGCCTATTATTCAAACTTTAAAAGAACGTGACTATGTAAAAATGGAAGATAAGAAATTTGTGCCTACAGAAATTGGTATTGAAACTACAGATAAATTACAAGAATTTTTTAGTAATATTGTTAATGTTGAATATACGGCAAATATGGAATCTGAATTAGATGAAATAGCTGAAGGAGATTTGAATAATATTACGGTTTTAAAAGATTTTTATAATACTTTTGAACCAATGGTAGAAGATGCTTTTAAAAATATGGAAAAGAAAGAAGCTGAGCAAGTAGGTGAAGATTGTCCAGAATGTGGAAGTCCACTTGTTAAACGAAGAGGAAAGTATGGAGAATTTGTAGCTTGTTCTAATTATCCTAATTGTAAATATATCAAAAAAGAACCTAAAGCTGTAGTAGAGATTATGCCTTGTCCAAAGTGTGATGGAAAGATTATCGAGAAAAAGACAAAACGAGGAAAAGTCTTTTATGGTTGTAATAATTATCCAAAATGTGATTATGCTTCATGGGATAAACCTGTACAAAAGTGTCCTCAATGCGGAGAAATGATGGTTGAAAAGAAGAAACAAATTGTTTGTTCATCATGTGGCTATGAAGAAAATGATCAAATTTAAGACATCTTAGTTTTTTAAGATGTCTTTTATTATGTAGCCGCCGGGGTAGGCAGCTACTTATAAAACCACGTGCTATGCACGTGAGACATGAAGAGCGATGGC
>CALVXT010000094.1 GCA_944371545.1 uncultured Bacilli bacterium
TTATAATATATATTGGAATCAAAATACTCCTTTTCATAATGCAGAAATGTATGAACCTTTTTGTGCTAAATTAACTGAGCAGTTATGTGAGGCTAGTCGGAAAATGCCTTTTAAAGTGAAAGAAAATGCAATATACGTTTGTTTTAATGGCTATCCTAGAATTGAAACTAAAGCGGAGTTAGATTTTTATAATCAACAGGGATGGGATATTGTTGGACAAACTTGTGATCCTGAGGCTACTTGCGCCAGGTTAAATCAATTATGCTATGCGGCAGTTGCCGTGCAAATCGATGATCCTAGTGGTAGAGCTGATTATATTGATAGTTTAAAAAAAGATATAGCCAAAAGTGCTTATGTTGAATCTATAAAATCTTGTCGTGAAAGAACTACTAAAATTATATTACAATTTTTAAAAGATTATAAAACTTATAACTGTGAGATATGTTCTAAAATGTCAAGGAAAAATAATAATTTTAGGGAGTTCCCGGATAGCTTTTACGACTAATATGAATGGAGATAATTATGGATAATGATTTTAAAACGCTTTTGTGTGAAGCTGAAAAACTTATAAATAGGGTTGAATTAAATAAGTATGTAACAATTGGAGGCGTAGCTTGTGCATTAATGACTGAAAAAAGAAATATTTATACCGGAATATACATCGAAGCTAAATGTGGTATTGGCTTTTGTGCAGAACATTCTGCTATTGCAGATATGGTAAAACATGGTGAAACTAGAATCATAAAAATTGTATCGGCTAAAATAGGGAAAATTTATCCACCATGTGGACGATGCCGCGAATTAATAAGAATGATAAATTTAGCAAATATAGAAACTCAAGTGTTATTAGAAGATAATGAGGTTGTTACAATAAATGATTTATTACCACATCAATGGTAATAAAGGAGGAATACATGGAAAAGTTTGTAATAAAAATTAACGATTTGTCAAAAATTTCCTTATATACGGATATTAAAAGTATTATAACAAAATTATTGAACGATATAAGTTCTCTTACTAAAACCGTTCCGGCAGAAGTAAAATATTGCGGAGAGGTACATGAAATTTCAGAAAATGAAAATTATATAACTATATTGTCTTTTAATAAAAAGATGATAGATGTAAATAAAGAGAAAAATATAGCAAATTTATTTAGCCCACAGGATAACTTCTTTTTTCCAGATTTCATCTATTTGCTTATTGGAATGTTTGCAAATGATTTGCAAAAAAAAGATTATTATTTTGTTCAAAGTTCTGTTGTAAAATATGATGATGAACATTCTATTATGTTATTAGGTGATCCAAATGCTGGTAAAACTACTATGGCATATAGTTTGATGAAAAATTATGGTTACAGTTTAATTTCTAATGATAATGTTTTAATTCATATGAGTGATGGAAATTTAAAAACTTGTTGTGGAACTAAGAGTGTTCAGATGAGATATGGTGGTATAAAATTATATTTCCCTGAAATTTTGCCTTATGTTAAGCTAGAAGGGGAAGATAAAAATAGAAATGAATGGGACGTAAAACTATACATTGATGAATATTTGAAGAATCAAGGATTTCATTTTTCAGATGATTCTATTGTAACAGACATATTTAATATAACCACTTTTAAAAATGGTGATACTTTTATTAGATCTAGAGAAAGAATTGATGAAATATTACTAATGTATGAACATCTTACTAAGCAGATAAGAAGTAGTAGATATGCTCTAACAGGTTTTAATTTTCCTTTGCCAAGTTTTGAGAATGAAAAATATTTACAAAATAGATATGAAATTTCTAAGCAAATTTGTGAAAGTACAAATATATATGATGCAAGAGGAACCGTTGATACACTTACAAGAAGGTTAAAAAAATGAAAGAAAATAAAATAATTTATTTAATAACTTTATCACCAAAGAGTCACAGAACAAGTGAAGAAAATTTAGGTATAGAATATTTAAAGGCTTCATTAACAAAGAATGGATATCGTGTACAAATAATTGATGCTTGGTTAAATGAATATAGTGTAGAAGAAGTTTATTATATGCTATTATCAAAATTAAAAGAAATATTATTTGTAGGCATTTCTACTTATATGTCTAATACAGCACCAACGATAGAATTGATAAAAATGTTAAAAGGCATTGATCCTAACATAAAAATTGTTTGTGGAGGCTTTGGGCCAACCTTTTATCCCACTGATTATTTAAAAGAAGGTTCAGATTACATCATTAGAGGTGAAGGAGAAGATGCAATTTGTGAACTTGCAAATTGTTTAGCAAATAATAATGAACCATTAGATGTAGCAAATATTGGATTGATACATGATGGAAAGATAATTTTGAATCCTGTACGTTCTCTAAATGATAACCTCGATTCTTTTCCCTTTCCAAGTCGTGATTGTATGGATGTAGTGTTAGAAAAAAAATCTACAGTAAATATGGTAACTGCAAGAGGCTGCTCTGGTAATTGCGAATTTTGCTCTGTTATTTCCTTTTTTAGATTAAGTGATGGTAGAATTTGGAGAACTAGAAGTATAAAAAATATAGTTGATGAGATAGAAATATTATATAAACAAGGAATAACTCATATTAAAATCGTAGATGATTCTTTTATAGATGGTACTAGAGATGAAAAATGGTGCGAAGAATTTGCAAATGAAATGGAACAGAGACATATAAAAGTTAATTTAAGAGGTCAAATTAGGGCAGATAAAGTTACCGATTCGATTTTAAAAAATCTAAAAAGAGCAGGCTTTTTCTCATTTGCTTGTGGTATAGAAAATGGTTCACAATCTGCATTAACTAGAATGAATAAAAAAGCTACTTTAGAAGATAATAAACGAGCTTTAGAATTATTTAAAAAAAATGGATATTTAGTTCAAATGGGATATATATTATTTGATAAAAATACTACATTAGAAGAATTAATTGAGAATTATCATTTTATGAGGAAATATGATTTTGCAATAACCAAAGGTATTTTTTCGGAAATGTTTTCGGCTGAAGGAACAAGATTAAATGAAAGATTAAAAGAAAATGGAGAATTAATTGAGAGTGATTTTATTTCTAATAATAATAAATATCAAATTGATAGTATTCAAGTAAAAAAAGTTTATGATGCTTTAAAAAAATGGCATAAAAGTCATTGTGAAATATATGATATGACAATTGACCCTTTAACTGCTCCTAAAGCAATTTCTAAATCTTCTATGTTAGATTTTTATCGATATGCTATGTTTTTAAAAAGAATAGATTTGGAAATCTTTAAAAAAATACTTTTGATTATTAAAGAAAATTTATCGTTAAATTTGATGGATTATGTAGATGAAGAAATTGCTAAGTATGCATCCAGCTATGAAAAGGTAAAAGAACAAGTTAGAATTTTGTATAAGAAAAATGATTTACAATATCATGCAGAAACGAATCCCTTTATATAAAATGATGAAAGTTGTTAAATTTTATGATATAATTTCTATGATGTTATCCATACATTTTAGCTAAAGGAGGAATTATTTTATGGAAAAGGTGAATGCAAGAGATTTTTTAGGGAGTGAGGTTCATGTTCAAATTGATAGGGCGTTAGGTACGAAGCATCCAAAGCACGGTTTTATGTATATGCTTAATTATGGATTTATTCCTAATACTGTCAGTGGGGACGGGGAAGAACTTGATGCATATCTTGTTGGTGTATTTGAACCTGTTCAAGATTTTGAAGGTGAAGTAATAGCTGTTGTTCATAGAACCAATGATGATGATGATAAATTGATAGTAGCACCTAAAGGTGTAAATTATAGTGATGATGCAATAAAGGCATTAACTGAATTTCAAGAAAGATTTTTTGAATCAATTATTATTAGAAATTAATTTTTTTAAGGGGGAATAATATGGAAGACTTAAAAGCTGAAAAAGAACATTTAAGGGAAACCATAGCTATTATTAAAGAAATTTTACAAAATGAACAAATGAGTTTAGAAAAACTTTATAGTGAATATTTAGGTTCAAGAGAGGAATTATGGAGTATTGCTGATAGAAAAAAAATACATATACATAATTTGGAATCTTCGCTAGATACGCCATATTTTGCTAGAATTGATTTTACTTTTGAAAAAGATGGAAAATTACAAACTATTTATATTGGAAAAAATGGAATAATGCAGAATACTGATATAATAGTTACCGATTGGAGAGCTCCAATCAGTTCATTATATTACGATTCAGAAGTTGGTCATTGTAGTTTTACAAGTCCAGAAGGGGAAGTGTTAGGAAATTTAGAATTAAAAAGACAGTATGAAATAAATAGTGGCAATCTAATCAGCTATCATGATGTCGATTTAGTTTCGACTGATGCTTTGTTGCAAAAATATTTAAATAGTAACAATGATGCTAGGTTAAAAAGTATAGTCTCTACTATCCAAAAAGAACAAAATGAAGTTATTAGAAGAAAATTATTTGATAATTTAATCATTCAAGGTGTTGCCGGTTCAGGTAAAACAACTGTAGCATTGCATAGAATAGCGTATTTAGTTTATAATTATAGAGATTCTATAAAACAAAATCAATATTTAGTTATTGGTCCGAACCCGGTTTTTATTAAATATATTAGTTCTGTATTGCCTGAATTGGATGTTTCTAGTGTTAAGCAATGTACATTTGAAGATTTTGCTCAAAATTATATTGGTGAAGAAATAAATATAAATTCATCAGATAAAAAAGTAACAAAAAGCATCGCTGGTAAAATTGATAATGATATTGACAAATTCAAATCTTCTATGAAATACAAAGCAATGCTAGACCAATTTTTGCAAGTTTATTTCTGTAGTTTGACAGCTAAAGATTTTACACTAGATGATTTTACAATTTTAGATTCTCAAAAAGTGAAAGAAGTTTTTGATTCTACTTATACTTCAAAACATATTAGTCTTGCCTCAAGAATCGAATTAACAATTGAAAAGCTATCTAGAATAATAGAAGATAATATTGATTCTATAACATCTTCTTTTTCAGATTACGCCTTTCAAGCTTTTGCTAATTTACGCGATTCTAAAGAACAAGATAAAATTCGAAAAAAAATTGCTAAAAATAGAGAAGAACTTCATAAATTTTGTAAAAGTTCTCTAAGAAAATATTTTACTAAAGCCAAAATTGATGCTATGAAACTTTATAAGTTATTTATTACTTCAATAGAAAATTATGATATATTTAACTATAAATATTTGAAAACACTTAAAAAGGATACTATGCAAAATATAAAAAAAGGATGTTATGATTTTGAAGATTTAGCTTCATTAGTTTATTTGCAACAAGTTATAGCGCCTAATTCAGAATATAGCAAAATAAGGCACGCAGTTGTTGATGAAGCTCAAGATTTGGGTGAATTTAATTTTTTTGTTTTGAAAAGTACTTTACCATCTTCAACTTTTAGTATTTTTGGAGATTTAGCTCAATCAATTTATGACTATAGAGGAATAGATAATTGGAATACTGTTAATAATCTTATGTTTAATAATCAAGGGACAATTATTGATTTTAAAAAGAGTTATCGTACTACTTCAGAAATCATGGAAGTTGCTGATGCGGTAGCTGAAGG
>CALVXT010000095.1 GCA_944371545.1 uncultured Bacilli bacterium
TATCGTTACTGGTATCAATGGGTCTTCTAGAACTGGATCTGTTCCATTTAAAATATTCTCTTTATATCCTGTTTTAAAATAAAGTTCACACTTAGTTTTATATTCACTCATATTTTTTACTACTGGACTCCATGATTCATAATCCCATATGATGTATGCTCCATTTGTACAACTACTTCTTATTTAATCATAGATGTTCCCTTCTTTACTTGGAATTGTATTTGTTTCTTCATCATTTAAGTAAATAGCTAATTCAATATTTGTATCAAAAAAAGAAGGATTGTCTTTCAAAATACTTATTTTTAAAGTATTTATCAATAAAATAACAAGACTTATTATAAAAATACACCACAAAATTTTATTTTTGTTCATGACATCTCTTCCTACTTTTATAATGGTTTTTTCAAAGATTTCTTATGCTTCTTTCTACCATATTTATTATAAAGCAAAAGATAAGGGTAACGCAAGTATCTTATTTGGAATAAAGATATTTTGTATGATTGATTATAAGGTGTAAGTATGATTAAAATAAATATTGAAGAGCTTTTAAAACAAAATGGAAAAAGCAAATATTGGCTTTGTCAAAAAATGAATATGACATCAAGAAATTTAAATCGAATTATTCGAGGAGAAACTACTTCTATTTCTTTTAAATACATTGAAGAATTTTGTTTTTATTTGCATTGTACACCTAAAGAATTATTTACATATATTAAAGACGAAAAAACGATTCCTAATTAGAAATCGTTTTTATTTTTCTTCAATCATCCACTTACTACAGTAATATGTAATTAAGAAATATCCTCCGTATATAAATATTAAAACTCCAGCAGTCATTAAAATTGATCCCAATAGTTGATCGGTTCCCATAGAATTTAAAATTAAATTACAGAACTTTATTCCGAAGATAGAATGAATACACGCTAATAGTAAAGGTGCTGAAAAGAAAACAGCAATTTGAGTAAATAAAGATTTGCGTATCATCTTTTCATCCACCCCAATTTTTCTTAACATTCGATAACGATTTTTGTTATCTGCACTTTCTGATAATTCTTTTAAAGCAAGTAATGCTGCACTGGAAATCAAGAAGATAATTCCTAAATAAATTCCTATAAATGTTACCATTGCGCCAAGGCCTGTACTTGCTTCTTTAATGGAAATTTTTGTAGATCCTGAAATCGTTGTATTTGAAGCATACGCTTCTTCATTTAAAGCAAGTATTTTTTCTTCTATTTCATTTTTTGCTTCTTCATTTGAAGCATTGTAGTTGGCTGTTAAAACTTCTTGTTCACGCGGTAAATTTTGAACTACTGAATCTGAAACAACAATAAGACCTGCATTGATATGATTAGAAGAAATATATACAAAACCATCTATGCATTCTTCATATTTTGGAACATATTCTTTTCCATTTAAACTTATTGGAGTTTTTAATTTTAAACTTTCGTTACGAATATCTACCCAAGAATCATAATCTGCAACTACTGCATATTCATTTTCATTTAAAGAAATTTCTTCTTTATGAAACAGTTTAGCTATTTTATTATAATCTGTTAAGGAAATAATCGATTCTGCTGTAGTATAATCAATTGTTGGATAAATGGTTTTTGATGTTTCATAATAAGCTCCTAGTGAATCTTTCACTGTTAACTCATTGGTCGCATAGATTGTAACATCTACTGTATCTTTAAAATATCGATAACTATCAAAATTTAATTTTTCTAAAGTTTCATCTATTGAAATTTTTGAATCTTCTATTTGTTCTATCGAATAACCATCTTCTAAAGCTGTTTCATCCATATCTAAAGATTTCATCAGTTGAATATCGACAGGTGCAAGCTCATTAATATTTGCATTTAAACTATTTTTTAAAGATAAAGCACTTGATAAGACACAGATGGTTAAAAAAAGCATAATACAAATAACACTCATCGACATTACGGTTGTATTAATCTTGCTACTAATTTGTCTAAAAGTAAAACTGTTTATTCCTTTATAATAAAAGTTTTTCAAAGACATCACGATTCGTAATAATAAGCCAGAAAGTGACCAGAAGATGAAGAATGTTGTTACACAACCTAAAGCAATGGGAATAATTAACGTTTCTAAAGTTCCATAGGTCGCGGTTACCATATAATATGCATATCCTAAAAAACAAGAAGAAACGATAAAAATAATCACACAAAGAATAGGATTTTTTAAACGAACTTTTTCTGTTTTTTTATTTGAATAAATCAAATCAATTAATTTACATTTTGAAACACTTATGGTATTAAAAATCATGACAATTAAATACATGATTCCAAAATAACCAATGGTTTTTATAATGGCTGGAACAGAAACGATGAAAGTAAATTTGGTTAAATTTGCTTCAAACATATTTGCAACAAAGATACTCATGACTTGAGAAAGCATTATTCCTAAGCCTAAACCAACAAGTAATGAAATGCATCCAATTAAAAGAGTTTCAAAGAGTAAAATTTTTGAAATGCTTCCCTTTCCCATACCTAATGTCATATAAATACCAAATTCATGATGTCGTCTTTTCATTAAGAAACGACTCGCATATATAATTAAAAAACCTAAGACAAATGAAACGAAAACACTAACACCTGAAAGCATACTTGTCATAAGTTTAATAATTTCTCTTGTTGATGATGTTACTTCAAGCATAATCGTTTGGCTATCAATTGCATTAAAAATATAGAAAACAGCAACTCCTAAAATTAATGTAAAAAAATAAATGGCATAGTCTTTAAAACTTTTTTTAATATTTCCTAAAGACAATTTACAAAGCATCATTTAGGTTTCCTCCTAAAAGAGTTACCACATCAATAATCTTATCAAAAAATTCTTTTCTTGTGGCTTTTCCTCTAATGAGTTCATGAAATATTTTTCCATCTTTAATAAAAATGACACGACTTGCATATGACGAGGTAAAAGCATCATGGGTAACCATCAAAATGGTAGCTTGAAGTTCTTTATTTAAATTTTCAAAACTTTCTAACAACATTTTAGAAGATTTACTATCTAATGCACCTGTTGGTTCATCCGCCAAAATAAGTTTTGGATTGGTAATTATTGCTCTTGCAGAAGCAACTCGTTGTTTTTGTCCTCCACTCATCTGATAAGGATATTTTTTTAAAACATCTACAATATTTAATTTTTTAGCAATTTCTTGAATTCGTTTATCAATTTCTTTTGCTTTAACATTTTGAATAGATAAAGCAAGAGCAATATTCTCATAAGCGGTTAACGTATCTAATAAATTAAAATCTTGAAAGATAAAACCTAATTCCTCTCTTCGAAATTTATTTAATTCATTTCCTTTTAATTTAGTAATATCATTTCCTTCTAAATAAATATGTCCGCTGGTGACTCTATCTATGGTTGAAATACAATTTAAAAGTGTTGTTTTCCCACTTCCACTAGCGCCCATAATAGAAATAAATTCACCCTTTTTTACTTCAAAAGAAATATGATCAATTGCTTTTGTTAAGCAAGATTTATTTCCATAATATTTTTCAATGTCTGCAATTTTTAAAATTGTTTCCATAAAAATTTCTTCCTTTCACAAAAAGTATATACATTATTTTAAAGGTTTTCCATCGTTTATCCTTACATATCTATTACATTTTTGTAAGACTTAAAAACGCTTATTATCCATAAGCGTCTATTTCATTTAAACTCTAATTTTTTTCACTAATTTTTGATTATTTTTCTGATTTTCTAACCAATTTGTATAGTAATTAATATAACATTCTCCACATACAGATTTATAGGTTACATTCCCTTCTCCATCTATAGCTACTTGATCACCTGAAAAAGTAGGAACATTATCAACTAATCTCAGATTTTGGGTTGCTTTTCTTTTTTTACATTCACATAAAGTTTTTAACTCTTCAATAGAATCGGCAATAGCAAGAAGCCTTGCAGATCCTGGAAATGGTTTCATAGTAAAATCACAACGTAGACCAAAACATAAAACAGAAATATCCATTTTTTTACTTATATAATACAGTTCGTTTATTTGAGTATCATTTAAAAATTGAGCTTCATCTACTATAATTGCATCTATTTTTTCCTTTTCTTTTAATTCTTGCTTTATTATTTGAAGAGGTGAACTTTCATCAGCAAGCAAATAATCAACTTTTCTTTCAATACCAAGCCTACTAACAATTTTGTTATCTCCTTTAGTATCTATAAGTGGCTTCCATACCTCTACAATCCCCCCTTTTTCTTCATAATTGTGAACTACTTGCATAGCCAAAGTCGTTTTTCCAGCATTCATCGCGCTATACCTAAAATATAATTTTGCCATATTTTATCTCCTTACAATTTTTATAGTGAACTATCTTAAATTTCCTTTTTTCATAATAATGTGGATAACTAAGTTCGCACCCCCTGCCACTTTTTCACGTGGCCGGGCCCCATTCTTTAGGTTTTCTATAAACTCAAGGTGAATGGTGAACTTTCCGTTCCTTCTCCTCCACTTATTTTAACATTAGAGTTTAGATATAAGACGGGGGAAGCAGCACGATACGCTCTGGCCGCAATGTGGCTGCCCAAGAGGCCATTACTGTACACATCGAACAGGGTACTCGAAGGATTGGGATCGGGAGTTAAGGTCCATTGATAAATTGAACTATCATATAACCAGTCATTGTTTTTACAATCGCTTACACTTGAACCATCCCAACTGTATAATTCTGTATTTAAACATGTTTCTCTATTTGTTGTACTTCCTCCTGCTGTTGCATATCCATAGTCACTTGGATACATTAATCCTATTTTTCCTATCCATTCTGTTAAATGTCCCTCGTATACATCTGTGCCTCTTTCTCTTTCATAAAACATACTTGCTGTTACATCATTAAATGTACTACTTCCTCCTAGGTTCCATTTGGCATCACTTATCATAGTCTTTGCTTCTTCGGTTAAGCCAGTGTTTGTGAAATCACAACTTGTTGTTGCTCCACTACCTCCATATGGGCATTCTCCACTTGTTCTATTCCAATAGGATCCTTCATTTAATACAATTTGTAAGGCACTATCACTCCAATCATTACTTCCAAATTCTGAAGTAGATGAACCTGTACCACTTGCTTTATTATCCCAACTATATTCTCCTATTGGTTCATTTCTTATGATTTTGAGTCTCGTTTCTTTTTTTCCTGTTCCATCATTGATATTATTAAATACTCCGATGATTCTCCATAATTCATTATTGAATTGTACATAATTATTGGGATTAGAACCTATATATCTTAAATTATTATCTGTTGTATTATCATAGGCTAATTCTTCTGTTTCACCTAAAGCCAATATGGTTTCTGCTGCTGTCGGCTCCACTTTAGTCGCAGCTGTTAACACATTTATGCTTCCCTCAAATCTTGTGTTCATCGCTTCGTTTCCTGTTGCTTCATCCATCCATAAATATAAGTTGTAGGTTACACTTTCTCCATCATCTGTTTCAGCACTACTTCTTCCTTTTAATGTGCCACTTTT
>CALVXT010000096.1 GCA_944371545.1 uncultured Bacilli bacterium
GGATTTACATTGATTTCTTTTTTTGATAAATTTGAATTAGATGAAATGATAACAAAAAGATTATAATTGCTTTATCAATTGGTCAAAGTATTTTATTTAGTATGAAAGGTGTTATGAATGATGTTTTACAACGTGGTAACATTGTATATTTTAATAACCGCGATCAATGGGCAAGAAAAATAATATTCTTGCTTTTTCCTCCTATTTTTGATAAGCTATTTTTCAAAAAGAGGGGAAAAATAATGAATTTAAAAAAAGAGCTTAATTATGCAGGCGTTTTAATGGAACAAACAACAACTGGTCAAACGGTTTATAAAAATTATGATAAGATAATGTATTTAGGAGGAGATAATATCCGCGGATTAATGCAAAAAATAAATATACACCAACCAAAAGATTCATTTGTTGTTTCTAGCTCAGGAGATCCAGGAGTCGCAATGGCGTATCAAGGATTTTCAAATATAGCTTGTTTCGATATTAATTTTTTGAGTAGACACATGTTGTTTTTTAAAATTGCTGCAATTAAAGCTTTAAATTATCAAGAATTTTGTCAATTATTTCAAGGATTATTAAATCCTGTATTATTAGAAAAAATATTTTCTTATTTACCAAATGATACACTTTACTTTTTTGAAAATATTTTAAAAATGGGAAATACTTATAAAATAAAAAATCTTTTTACTCATTATTTTTCTAAAAATACAGATCGTTTTTTTCAGAAATGCCAACAAAACTTTTCTATATATAATGAACAAGAATTTAATGAAGTTAAAAGAAATTTACAAGACAAAAATTTTAAATTTATTCATTTAGATATTTTTTGTCAGGAAGATGTTCAGAAAAAATTAGAAAAATATGATTTTATTTATTTAAGTAATATTTTATTTTTTGCTTCTATTTCAATTGAAACATTTTTAGAAATAATTTTTCCGTATTTTTATCAAAGTTTAAAAGATGGAGGAGTACTTGTTGTAAATTATTTTCATAGCTTTGCTTTAGAAGTAAAAGAGAAGAGAACTTTAAAAAACAGAATATATCAAGAAAAAAATCGTTTGATTTATGAACAATTGAAAAGAATTTGTAATCAAGAAATTATTTTGAAACCATCAGGTTTTGGCCATGGAACAGGACAAAATGATTTAGTTTTAGCCATAAAAAAATAAAGAATCTTTTTGATAGATTCTTTATTTATTTGTAACAATCAGTTTCATTGCTGTTTTATTTTCTCCATTGATTGTGATGTCGTTGAACGCTGGAATAACAATTAAATTGTCTCCACTAGGCGCTACAAAACCTCTAGCAATAGCAATAGCTTTAATAGCTTGATTTAGACTACCAGCACCTATAGTTTGAATTTCTACTGTTTTTTGCTCACGATATATATTCGCAATGGCCCCGGCGACTTTGCTAGGATTTGATTTTGATGAAACTTTTAATATTTCCATTATCTAACCTCCGATATCAAACTATATGCAAAGAAATGAAAAAAAATACTACTAGGATGCTAGTAGTAGTAAACAGGCAAGAAACATACCTAAATTAAGAACTACAAATATTAAAGCAATACCATTTGTATATCCGGCTCTATTTTCAGGTAAAGTTCGTTTTAAAGAAATAGGTTTTTCTATTTGCATAGAAATAGTCTCCATTTTTTGATATCTTTCTATTCCATCTTGAAAATTTTGAGAAAGATGTGGAAAATTCATAGCTTCTTGGTAAAAACGATCAAAACGTTTAAGATTTTCTATAGCACTCTCATTTAAAAAAGATTGATACATTTTAGCGCGTCTAATATAATCTTCAAAGTTTAAAATTTTTTCTTTTTCTTCTTCAGTTAAAACTTCTTTTTGAATTAAAGAATAATATTCTTCTTTATTTAACATTTTGAAGCTCCTTTCCAAACTCTTCTAAAGTTACATCTGGATTTTTAGCTTTCAATAAACCAAATAATTGTAATACTTTTTGAGGATTTTCAGTATCATAACGATATTTTTTATCAAACTCATCAATAATAAGAAGAAAAATTTTCTCCTTTTCATCTTTTTGCAATAAAATATTTTTAATTTTAGGATATTTACTAATTTTCTTTTGTTCTTTTTGATTCATTTCTTCTGTTTCTACATAAAGTCTTATAATTTCAAATAAATCTTGTGGGCGTAAAGTATCATCTGTTAAACTTTCTCGCAATAAAGAGTTATATAGTAGATCTGGTAAATAAAAATGACTAATATCTACTTTATTCACGTTACTTTCATTTTCATTTTTACAAATTAAATAATTTTCTTCGATAAAAAGTGTATCTTGAAATCCAGGATTATATTTCTTCCATTCTTGTAAATAAAGAAAATTATCTTGCATAATTTTATCTGTCATACAGCCACGTCCTTATTCTAAAATTATTATAGCATGAAAAAAATAGAAAAAAAATACATTTTTCCTTTTTTTGCAAATTTGTTTTTTCTTTTATTCAAAATTTAAAAATTCACTTAATAATTTTAAAAAAATGCTGAAAATAATACTAAGATTTAAGTGAATCTGCAATTTGACGAGAGTGGTTCTTTATGATTTAATGATGAGGAAAGGAGGAAAAATTTATGAATACTGTGGTTTTAATCGGACGTTTAGGTGGAGAACCAGTACTTACAGAAACTAAAGAAAATCATTCTAGAACTATAATTCAACTAGCAGTTCCACGATCTTACAAAAATGCCGATGGAATATATGAAACAGATTTTTTCAGGTGCGTTTTATGGAATGGTATTGCTAAACGCGCAAAAGAATATTGCAAAAAAGGAGACACGGTATGTATTAAGGGACGTTTACAAGTTCGGGATTATTTAGATGAACATGAAGAAAAAAAATATATTACAGAAGTAATTGCCGAATCTATTTCTTTTGTTAGTAGTGTAAAAAATAAAGAAGAAATTACATAAAGAAATAATATTCCAAAAAAATACACATAATATGTATTAGGTGAAAATATGAATAAGTATATCCGTGCATTTGGAATTCTATCTATTTTATGTTTTAGCTTTTATTATACAGAAAAAATTGCTTTATTTATGCAAAAAAAAGATCCGATTTATGAAACAATTATGACTTTAAAAAGCGAATATGAGACAAATTCTTTAAATGCCTATATTTATGACAATTATATAATTCCAGGAGTGGTTGGAAAAGAAGTGAATGTTGAAGAAAGTTTTCGCAATATGAAGTATGACGGAGCCTTTAAAGAGGAAGATTTAGTTTTTAATGAAATTCTTCCTGAAATCAGTTTACAGAATAATAAAGATAAAATTATTGAACAAGGTAATAAAGTACATCAAGCAGTAGCTTTAATTACTCAAGATGAGCAGTTAATTACATATTTAGAAGAAATGGGAGTTTCTTATGCTGTTCTTACCACCCAAGATACAGTAAATACTCATCGAGAACATGGAATTAAAGTGAATTATGATATATCTAATTATCAAAATGTTGAAAAAATTTTAAAAGAAAATAAAGAAAACAATGATTTATGTTATATTAGTCCAAATCATGAAGAATTTTGTAAAAGTACAGGAAAAAAATTAATTAAAGAAACAATTTCTTTATCAAAAAGTAATTTTCCAAGAAAGTATAGTCAAATAGCTTCTGGAAGTATAATTTATCTAGAAAACAATTTAGGTTTACAATATTTAAAACTATTACTAGAACAAATTCGATATAAAGGATTGGAAGTTACATCCTTATCCAAATTGGTTAGTGAAAGTATTTAATAAAAATAAGAGATGTAAAATGTATATGAACCATGTTTTTTAAAAAAAACGTGGTTTTTATATATAAATTAAGGCGTTAAGATAAGTCGAAAACTAACTTCTTCACTCATATGCCCATATGTGCCTCCAAAAGCAAACGTACCAGTTTCTGACCCGAAACTATAATTTCCACTACGAACAAACCATGGATAACTATTTAAAACAAACCAAGCTTCGTCGGCGTGCCAGCTACTAATTTGCCTTGTTTGAGTCAAATATACTGAATTTGCAAAAGGTCCCATTTCTCCAGTAGCATCTCCTAAAATTCTTCTTTGATATTGTTCATCTACAGTACCATAAGCATAGCTATCATAATACTTTTTATTTGGCCAGTCATATCCATCTGTTAATTCTGTTAAACCTGAAGTGTCACTATCGCATGTTGGACAACCAAAGGTTCCATTAAATCCTGAATTATACAGACTATTTCGTCCACTCATCAGATTACCTTCTTCATCTACCATAACTCCCATCACATATTCCCATGCTCCTCCACTCATATCAAAAATGCCTGTGATGTTTCCAGTAGTACTTGCTAACGCACTATTTGGATAGGCTGTATTGCATGTGCCATTATTACAGTACTGGTTACATTCTTCATTTGTTGCTGTATACCCACAAATTGGTTCATTATTGGCTGCATATCCTGTTATATAAGATGAATTGTTATTGTTCCTTACACTTTCGTGGGAACCATAAGTACTGTGCTGTAAGTAAGCTACTGCTCCCCATTCAGTATTTTTCATCAGATGACTGTCTAAATCTTTTTTATAATCATAAGATGTATAGAATGCATTGCCTACTTGGATATTTCTCCAGGAACTTATATTAGGTTTTATTTGGATAGCATCACCATTTCTCACATTATATTCACTACTTAATGTCGTTCCCGTTTCAAATTTTCCTACCCACATACCATTCGAATTAAAAGAAGTGAATGCAGGGTGGGTTAACCATGTTCCTATTGTAGTTCCATTACTTACAGGTGTATCTTTATTTTCAAATACTATTTGAATTGTTTGTGCAGCATTTTCTATACTTGTTAAATCAGTATAATTTCCATCATCAAAGATTTGATATCGATATCTTGGAATCCAAACAAAGTAAGACTCTATTGCATCTTCTGGAATTACATCTCCTGGCTGATAATTTGTACTTGTACTTTCATCAGTTAATATGATTGCATTTGCCCATTCTTTGTTTTCATAATTGTACCATTCACTTGTTAAATCGGCTCTTCTGACTGTTCCATCACTTTCTATTGTTACTGCTATTAACGGTTCTTTTAATACTGGATCTGTTCCATTTAAAATGGCTTCACTATATTCTCTATCAAAATATAAGGTACATTTTGTGTTTTTTTCAGTCATATTTAATACTTTTACAGACCAATCTGTCTCATTAAATTCAATACTTGCTCCTTTAGTACAATTTGTTTTTTCTTTATTGATTTTATAGCCTTCACCTTTTTGAGGCATAGTTTTACTTATAACATCATCTACATAAAATGCGAAATATAAATCTCCATTACTTCCTACAGTTCCTTCAATAATATTAAAATCTTGTTGTACTTGAAATGATGCAAATGAAGTATAGAAAAAAACTCCAGCTACTAATAAAATACATACTATAGTAAAGATTGTTATTCCTATTTTTTTAGGATCT
>CALVXT010000097.1 GCA_944371545.1 uncultured Bacilli bacterium
AAAAAAAGAAGTTATCCTTTCTTTTCTATTTTTATAATTTTTATTTCTTTCTATTTGTTTTTTTCAACTGAAATAATTTTTTTTAAAGCAAAATAATCTGGGACAACAATATCTTTTTCGCCAACGCCAACAATAATTTGATCATATTTTTTATAATTTAGTAAACATGCTCTTTTAAATCCGTGTAAAGCAATTTCCATTAATTCATCTAAAGACAATTCGTACTTTTCTAGCCAGTAGTTTTTGGTAGTAATACTTTGTAAATCAATTTCTTTGCCGACAAAAATCTTTTTTGTTTCTTTTTTGTTTTCAATTTTAGCTCCTGTAATTAAAGGAATGGATAAAGAAAGTTGTTTATTCATTATTTCAATATTTTCTCTATCTTCGATATCGATTTTTTTTGTATAAGAAGACTTTCCGATAACATAAGAAATTCTTTTATGGTTCAAATCAATCACCTCTTGGTAAGTATTTATTTTAAAAACATTTTTATTATTTGTCAATTTATTTTAAAGACATTAACACTCCATTAATTAAGTCAATGTTATCAATCATTTCGCTTATTTTATCTGTAGGCCGTTCTTTGTACAATTCTTTCATTTTGCTTTCAAATTCTTTATAGGTGTTGGCATCACGATTTAAATATTTGAACCAATAGGAATTTTCTTTTAAATACCGATATATTTTAGGATTATCTAAAAATTTTTTTTGTAATATTAATTCCATAGGCTAATCCTCGAAAAATTTATTAATTGGTCGTGGAACTTTGGGAATAGTTGCAGTTAAAGGAGTAGTTGTATCAGACTTTCCAGTTAGTTCACTTACAATGCTTAACGCTTTTTGAGCTGTTTTAATATGTTCTTGAATTGAATTCATATCCATGGTTTTTAATTTTTCTGTTAAAACATTCATTGTATCTTTTGTATTCACACTATTTGTTGAATTCAAATATTTTGACCACGCATTTTCATCAGCGCCATAAATATCATAAATTTCATAAAAATTTTGCCATGTCATTTCTTTATTTCTTATATAATCTAGTAATTCTGGATGAAGGCGTGCGAAATTTTTAAATTCTTCCTTTTTTTCCATAAAAAAATCACCTATTACATTCTATGTGATAAGTGAATTTTTTATTTTTTTTATCCCACTATTTTTATAATTTAAAATCATTTAATTCAAATGTTTGTTGTTCTTCTTTAGGACTTGCTTTTATTTCTTTTTTTTCTATTTCTGCTGTTTTTAATGAAGCTAAAACTTCTTTTTTCGAAATAGTCGAACCTGTACTTTGTAAGTCCATAATTGGTATCTCACTATTTTTTAGTTCTTTTTTGCCATCTTCTGTTATTAAAGTTACATCGGTCTTAGAGGAAGTCATTAAAACATTCGTTATCTCATATGGAGAACTTTTTACTTTTTTTATTAAAGAATTTCCTCTTTTTGCTCTTCCTGTTTCTTCTAATTCAGTTGTTTTCACTCTTTTAGCTGTATTTTTATTTGTAAATACTGTGATGTATTCTTCATCTGTAATTCCTTCAATAGCGACTATTTCATCATCTTTTAGATTCATAGCTTTTACTCCTGAACCTCTTACTCCTACTAAAGGAACTTCAATTTTATTAAATTTACAATAGTATCCATTTTTAGAAACTAATAAAATATTTTGAGTTGCGACTAAAGCCTTTACTACTTCATCTTGGTCTTTTAATTTCATAGAAGTCATAGCTTTTGAAATTCTCGATGCTTCATACTCACTCGCTTTTGTTCTTTTTATCATACCATTTTTGGTTACTGAAATGATTTCTTCTTCTGGATTATATATACAAGAAGAAACAACTTTTTCTTCTGGACTTAAGCTAACAATATTATTAATATGTTTTCCCAACTCTTTCCATTTTGTTTCAGGAATTTTATGAACTGGTAAGAACAAATAGTTTCCTAAATTTGTAAAGAATAAAATATGGTCTAGTGTTGTTACATCAAACATATTGGTAATAAAATCTCCCGGTTTCATAGCAGGTTCTTCAGTATTTGCTTGATATACTTTTGTACTTACTCGTTTTACATAACCTTCTTTAGTTACAATGACTACAACATTTTCTTTTGGAATCATACTTTTTAAATCAATTTTTATTTCGGTTACTTCATCTTTGATTTCTGTACGTCTTGCACTAGCATATTCTTTTTTGATTTGTTTTAATTCAGTTTTCATTACATATTTTAAAGCTTCCTCTTGTTCTAGAATCTGTGTCCATATATGCATATTTTTGGCAAGTTCTTTCATTCTTTCTTCAATATCTAAAATATCTGTATTCGTTAAACGATACAATTGTAATTCAACAATTGCTTTTGCTTGTTCAAAAGTGAAAGCATATTGTTCTACTAAATTATCGATTGCATTGCTTTTATTTTTACTCGCTCTGATTGTCGCGATTACTTCATCTAAAATGGAAATCGCTTTAATTAATCCTTCTAGAATATGATAATCTTTTTTCGCTGCTTCTAAATCAAATTTAGTTCTTCTTGTAATTACTTCTTTTTGATGTGCGATAAAAGCATCTAATATTTCTAAAATTCCTACTAATTTTGGTCTTCTATTTACAATAGCAACCATATTGAAATTGTAATTAATTTGTAAATCGGTATTTTTTAGTAAATAATTTAGTACTAATTCGGCGTTTGCTTCTTTTTTTAAATCAATGACTAATCTCGCCATATTTTGAGTGTCTGATTCATCGATGATATCATTTATTCCTTCAACCTTTTTATCCAATTTAATATCGGTTATCTTTTTAATTAATTGTTCTTTAACTACTTCATAAGGAATGGAATGAACAATGATTTGTTTTTTATTACCATTTTGAACAATTTCTGTTTTGGCTTTTAATACAACTTTTCCCTTTCCTTTGGAATAGGCATCAATTAACCCTTGTTTTCCTTCAATAACTCCTGCTGTTGGAAAATCTGGACCAGGAAGAATATCCATAATTGTTTCTAGTTTACAATTTGGAGAATCAATTCTTTTAATAGTCGCATCAATGACCTCTCCTAGATTATGAGTAGGAATATTTGTCGCATAACCAGCTGAAATACCTGTAGAACCATTGACCAAAAGATTAGGAAATCCAGCAGGTAAAACGGTAGGCTCTAAAGTTGTATCATCAAAGTTATAAGCCATTTCGACAGTGTTTTTCTTGATTGAATTTAACATTACACCAGCAAATTTTGAAAGCCTTGCTTCTGTATAACGCATTGCTGCAGGACCGTCCCCATCAATTGAACCATTATTTCCATGTACATCAATGAGTTTTTCACGCATTTTCCAAGGTTGTGACATACGGATTAATGCATCATAAATTGAAGAATCACCATGTGGGTGAAAATTACCCATAATTTCTCCAACGGCTTTGGCACTTTTTCGGTAAGGCTTATCATAGGTATACCCAGATAAATACATACCATATAAAATTCTTCGTTGAACAGGTTTTAATCCGTCTCGTACATCCGGTAGTGCTCTTTCTTGAATGATTTCTTTGGCATATTTTCCAAAACAATCGCCCATGATTTCTTCTAAACTGTATTCATAAATTTTTTCAACAATTGTTTTTTCTTCTTTCTTCTTGGCCATTTTTTCACTTCCCTGCTTTATTTTGTAAATTTTAAATTTGCTTCTTGAATAGCATTTTGTAATAAAATTTCTAAATGATTTTCTGGTTTCTTTTTATAGTCTAGTTCATATAACCAATCTAGATATTTAACTTTACATGCACTATCCGGTCTTCCATATAATACTTTTTTTGATGATAACCAGTAACCAAATTCGACATTTGTCGTAAACCCAGGCATTTCTGGCAATTTTCTTGGTATCCAAAAAACAATGACGGTTGATGACTCTAGTGCTTCTCGTTCCCACATAGCTTGATCTATGTAATTTTCTTTTGGTTTCCATGTAGAATATTCTGGAACATATATAACTCCATCAAAATTCTTTTTCCTTAGTATTTCACAAGCTTCTTTACGCCATGAGATACTATTTTCTTCTCTAGGTGTAGGTCCAGCTAAAAAAATAGATTTTTGGTTTTTTATTACTTTTTCATCCGAATAATTAATCTTCATACAAAACCTTCTTTCTATTTTCTAAAATCATCTTCTAAAGTAAAGTCGACATTTTCATTTATCCATTCTTTTCTTGGTGCTACTTCATCACCCATCAACACATGAATTCTTTTTTCTGCTAAGGCAGCGTCCGTAATAGAAACTCGCATGAGCCTTCTATTTGCCGGATCCATTGTTGTTTCATAAAGTTCATCTGGATCCATTTCTCCTAAACCTTTAAATCTTTGAACTTTATAATTTCCTTTTAATGTTTTTTTCTTTTCTTCTAACTCTTCATCCGTTGCAATATATTCTTTTCCTTTGCTTGTTTCAATTGCGTATAAAGGAGGAGTTGCCACATAAAGCATTCCTTGTTCTATTAAAGGACGCATGAAACGATAGAAGAATGTAATCAGAAGAATTTGAATGTGCGAACCGTCTACATCAGCATCTGTCATGATAATTACTTTGCCATAATTTGATTCTGTATAATCAAAACTTTGTCCAAGACCTGCACCAATGGCATATTCAATTTGTCTTAGCTCGGCATTTGCTTCAATTTCATGTTGACTTGCTTTTTCACAATTTAATACTTTTCCTCTTAATGGAAGAATTGCTTGTGTTTCTCTATTGCGAACTGGTTTTGCTGAACCACCGGCAGAATCTCCCTCGACTAAGAAAAGTTCGTTTTTTGCATAATCTTTACCCGTTGCTTTAGCTAGTTTTTCACTTAATACTCTTTCTTTGTTGTTTTTTCCAGTTCCTTTTCTTACTTGTTCACGAGCTTTTCTTGCAGCTTCTCTTGCTTCTTTACTTTTTTGAGCTTTTTCTAAAATACTTAAGGCAATTTCTTTATTTTCTTCTAAAAAGAATTTTAAATTCTCATAAGTAATACTTTCAACAACGCTTCTAGCTTCTGGAGTTCCTAGTTTTCCTTTTGTTTGTCCTTCAAATTGAAGTAAATCTTCAGGAATCTTAACTGCAATAATAGCACTTAATCCTTCTCTTACGTCGCCACCATCTAAATTTGCATCTTTGCCTTTTAAAATGTTATTGGATTTAGCATAGTCATTAAAGGCTTTGGTGATTCCTGTTTTAAATCCCACTTCATGAGATCCTCCATCTCCTGTTTTTACATTATTTACAAAGGAAAGAATTTGTTCATTATAAGAATCTGTATACTGCATGGCAATATCTACTTCTATTTTATTTTTTGTATTCGTAAAATGAATCGGT
>CALVXT010000098.1 GCA_944371545.1 uncultured Bacilli bacterium
CTCCCTCAAATCTTGTGTTCATCGCTTCATTTCCTGTTCTTTCATCCATCCATAAATATAGATTGTATGTAACACTTTCTCCATCATCTGTTTCAGCACTACTTCTTCCTTTTAATGTGCCACTTTTTATAATAATCGATTCATCTAGGTTTGGCACTTGTAATTCTTCTGTTGCTGTATTGTAGTTAGTGATGGTCCCTAAATTTATTCCTGTTGATGGTTTTGCTTCACTACTTTTTTGAAGTGCATATTTAAGCCATCCTTTTTTCATTGTGTTTGTTGTTAATGTGTTTAAGGTGACATCATATGAGGCATCTACTGTACATTTATTGGTTATTGTAAATGTATATGGTGTTGATGAAAGTCCTTTTGCATCACTTACTGGATAGGTATTGTTTAAAGCTATGGAACTTGTTTGTTCTGTAAACTCAATATCAAAACATCCCACACTTACTATATTTTCTCCACTTGTATACGTTGCTACCCATAACGCATAACTTTGATAAGCCATTAGACACACACCAATTCCTACAGTTATCACAGCCAACATAATCTTATATCTTAATCTCATCCCTATCACCTATTCTTCTTTTATTATAAACGTTTTTTTTAAATTTAACAATCTTTTATTTTAAAACATTGTAAAATGAATTTTTAAAAATAGTTATTGTTACTTTGGTATATTCATTTTCTATAGATTCTATTTCGACTTGATGCCCTAATTGTTCACACATTTTTTTAACTAAAAATAATCCCATACCTGTTGACTCTTTTTTATTGTGGCCATTTTCTCCTGTAAAACTTTTTTCAAAAACTTTCGGTAAATCACTTTCTTTTATTCCTATTCCATTATCTTTTATTGAAATTTTTATTTCCTTTTCAGTTTCTTCTGCTTCAAAGTGAATCATTGAATCTTTTTCTTTTTTATATTTTTTAGCATTAGAAACAATTTGATTTACAATATATTCAAACCATTTCGCGTCTGTTAACACTTTTTTATTGAGGTTCTTTGTTTCTACAGAAATATTTAAAGTTAAAAAATCATCTTTATTTCTTAAAATAACATTTTTTATCATGGTATTTAAATCACATTCATGAATTAAATAATCTTTCCCACTATGTTCACTTCTTACATAAAAGAGTACTTGTTCTACATATTCTTCAATTTTTTTAATTTGTTCTAATTCTTTACTATCTTTTTCTTGTTTATTGTGATTTCGTAAAATTAAACTGGCAATGGGCAATTTTATTTCATGAATCCATAATTCTAAATATTCTTTAAAATCTTTCATACTTTTTTCTGATTCATTGATTTTTTCTTTCATCGACTTATCAATTTCATATAAAGCTTGTAAAAATAGTTTTCCTTCTAAAAAATTTGCTGTAGGTATCATTTCAGTTATAAAATATTTTTGGTCAATTTTTTCTAAAATAGATAGAAATTCTTTGAAAAAGATTTTTCTTTTAAAATAATTAAAGAAAAAACTAAAAAGAAAGAAACAAGTTATTAAAGATAAAATAAAGATATTCGTGGCTAAAGAAAGTTTTAAAAGAAGAAATAAGCAAAATAAAAAAAGAAGAAGAAAGAAAAATAGAAGAATTGGGGTAAAATGGTCTTTTAGATAATCTTGAAATTTCATTTTAAAATATATCCTTGTCCTTTTCTTGTTTCAATCGCATCCATATAACCCATTTCTTCTAATTTTCTTCGTAAACGACTAATATTCACGGTTAAAGCATTATCATTAATATATTCATCATTATTCCATAAATCTGTCATTAAATCATCTCTTGTCACAATATTTCCTAAATTATTTAAAAGATATAAGAAAATAATCATTTCATTTTTTGTTAAAATCATTTCTTCTTCCTCTTTTTTTAAAATTCCTTTAGTTGGGTAAACCGTCCATTCATGATAAGATAAATGGTCATAGGCTTTTTCACTTCTTTTTAAAACAGCTCCAACTCTTAATAAAAGAATGGTTGGATTATAAGGTTTTGTAATATAGTCGTCTGCTCCATATCCGATTGATAATACTTCATCCGCTTCACTACTTCTACTTGTAACCATAATAATTGGTGTTTCTTTGACTTTTCGATATTCTTTTAAAAGAACTTCTCCATTCATATTGGGAATATTTATATCTAATAAAATTAGGTCACACTCTATTTTTAAAAGTTGTTCTAAAACATTTGTAAAATCTTCAATGGTTTCTACTTCGTAAGATGCATTTAGAAGTAAAGATTTTAATTCTTCACGAATAGATGCTTCATCTTCAACTACTAAAATTTTTTTCATTCATTTTCCTCTTTTCTTTGTCTTTTATATTCTAGGATACTTTCTTTTATTTCTTCATCATATTCAATATCCCTATCAAATAATTTATTTGAAGCGTAACTATATCCTTTTATCAAAGCTTGTATCTTTGTATTCTCATCATTAATTCTTAGAATACGTACTTGTTTAGACCAAACTAAAAAATATAGAATCGTATATAATGTCGTTAAATTGTGATAATTTTCACTTTTTTCTTTTTTTAAAAATTCTCGTTTTAAAAAATTTATATTTTTCTTCCAAAACAAAACTTTTTTACAAGATTCTAGTAATAATGCTTTATACTCTATAAATTCTTCTTCTTGATAAAAAGGATTGCCTATGGATAAAAGGGATAATTGAAGATATGCTTTTAGAAATAAATATAAATTTTTTAAACTGTTTTGTTCTACATATTTAATTTGTTCTTTTATTTCATTAAATATTTTGATTATATCTTCCAGATTTTTATTTATTCCTATTTCAATATCTGTTAGTAGATATAAATTTTCTCCAAAAGTTTCTATACTATTCATAGGCATTCATTCCTTAAAGATATTATAGCATAAAAAAAGAATCTCACAAAATTACTTCTTTGTAAGATTCAAAGTTTTTTCGTACATTATTCGGTTAATTCAATTACCTTTCTTAAAACATCTCCATATTTTTCTAAAGCAGTTTCTCCTTCATTTACTAAAAATTCTTGAAAATCAATTTCTCGTTCAATGATTTCATTATTTAAAGTGATTTCTTGTCCTTTAATGGTTCCGTTTTCTTTTTGAAATAGTTCTAATGCATCTTTTGCTTTAACTAAAACTAAGCCTGAAACTTCTTCTGGGTCCATTTTAAAATCGTGATAATCTCCTTCATATAAATCGACATAAACATTCGCGAATGCTCGGTCTTTAAAAATACTACCATCTTCTTTTACACGGTCCATTTTAAAAGGAACTACAGCAACAAAAGTTGCATCACTTGCATCTAAAGTTAAACCAATTTCTTCTTTTATTTCTCTTTGAAAAGCTTCTGTTATACTTTCCCCAGCACTTACATGACCGGATGAAGTGGTATATAAAGTTCCCCTGTCATTTCTTTTTTGGAAAAAAACTTTTCCACTTTTATCATATAACCAACAATGGACAGTTTTATGCCAAAGTCCTTTTGAATGAACTATGTTTCGTTCTTCTGTTCCAATAAATTCTCCATTTGCATCATAAATATCTAATTTTTCCATAGCTTTACTCTCCTTTTCTTATAAATCTTTTAAACAAAATATAGCATATAAAGGTACAGATTTAATTTTCTTTTCTTTATCATATCCAAAATTTCGTGAAGAAACTCGAATACTTTTTTGAGGTTTATACTTTTCCATATAAACATGTAAACTTTTTGATTGAACATTATCAGCTGCTTTTACTTCTAAAGGAATAATTCCTTCTTTTGTATATAATAAGAAGTCAACTTCTGCTATACCATTACTTTGCCAATAATAAAGGGAATATCCCATTGTTTCTAATTGATTTGCTGCATAATTTTCGGTAATAACTCCTTTATACAAGGATAAATTATCTAATAATATATCTGAAGCTTTAATTTCTAATAAGTGGTTTAAAATTCCAACGTCATTCAAGTATAATTTAAAAACATCTTCTTTTACAAAACCTTTTAAAGGTATTTCTGGAACACTTACTAAAGAAGATAATGTTACCATATTACTTGCAATTAACCAATCTAAACTAGAAAGATAGTCTCTACTTTTTGCCCCACTTTGAACTTTAGAATATTGAAATTTATTTGACTCATTAGCTAATTGACTAGGAATAGAATGATAAATTCTTTCAATTTTTAAAGCTTCATTATTACTTGTAACATATTTATCCATATCTTTGAAATAAGAATCCATTATATTTTTTAAAATAGTTTCATCATACTTTAATATATCTTTTTTGTTATTTACTAAAGATTTTACCGACTCTGGCATTCCTCCTGTAATTAAATACATCCGATAATAATTTAAAGCCTTTTCGTGAATAGGTTGTAATAAAGGAGTATCTGTTGTAAAAGATTTTTTAATTTCTTCAATTAGTAATTCTTCTTCAAAGGCATGAAGAAATTCTAGAAAACTCATAGGATATAATGTTAACATTTCTACTTTTCCAACAGGAAATGAAAATTTACTTCTTTTTAATTTAACCCCTAAAAGTGATCCAGCACATATAATGTTGATTTTTGGATGTCTTTCACAAAAAAATTTTAAATCAGAAATGATTTTTTCAGATTCTTGAATTTCATCAATAAATAAAATTGAATTTTCTGCTTCTAAATCAAAGTCTAAAAGAATTTTTAGTTTCTGATATTTTTCTTCGGCAGGTAAATCCGATTGATAAATTTCTAAAATATCCGTTCTTTCAAATAAGTTTATCATAAAATAATTTTTGTAATTTTCTCTAGCAAATTTATCAATTATATAAGTTTTTCCTACTTGTCTTGCTCCTAAAATCATCAATGGTTTGTGTGATTCTTTTTCTTTCCATTTTACTAAATTTTTATATATTTCCCTTTGCATACTTATCCTCCTTACTATATAAGTTAAAGCTTTTTCATTCAAAAGTCAATAGAATTACACCTTTTTCTAACGACTTTTTGTCTAAAATTACACCTTTTTCTAACTACTTTCTTTTTGAGAGACAATTTATTTATTTTTTATAATAGAAATAAATTTGCAATGGATTGCATTTTTTAGTCAAAATAATCAAAAATTTGCAGTCTATATCATAAATGACTAAATTTTTTTGATAAAAAAAATACTGAATTATTCTTCAGTATTTTCTTCTATATTTTGGTTCATTTCTTCTTGTTGAGAGCCTACTTCATCGCCACTTTCATCCATTAAAGATTCTTCTAATACTTCACTTGCTTCATCATCCATAAATTGTTTTTGAAG
>CALVXT010000099.1 GCA_944371545.1 uncultured Bacilli bacterium
TTCATGTTGAGCTCTTGTACAAGCTACATAGAAAAGATTCTTTTCTTCTTTTGTATATTTAGAATCATCACTTTGATAGACAATGACACTATCAAACTCTAGTCCTTTAGCTAGGTAAGCTGGAATAATTAATAAATCTTTATTAAATTCTTTTGTATTTGCATCAATTAAAGAAATTTTATATTTTTCTTTTATTTCTTCAAATATTTTTTGGGAAGTTTTTTCATCCTTAGTCACGATAGCTGTATTTTTATATTTCTTTTGTAACTCTTGAATATCTTTTTCTAAATCATTCTTATGATGAATTTTAACTGGATTTTTGTTTTCTTTTCGAATAGCACTGACATGATTTAAATTTAAGATTTTGTTGGTATATTCAATGATTTCCTCACTTGAACGATATGTTTTATTTAATTCAATGTATTTACTTGGCCAAAGTTCTTTTAATTTTTCTAATGTATCGTAACGATAAAACGAGTTAATATTTTGATGAATATCTCCTAAAATTGTAAAGTTTGCCTTTTTAAAAATTTTACTCAGAATTTTATATTGTAAAAAATTGTAATCTTGAGCTTCATCAATTACCACTTGTTCCATATATTTATCATACATGAATCCTTCTAATAATCCTTTTAAATATACTAAGAGTAAAGCATTTTCATAGGAAATACTTTTATTATTTTTTAATTTTTTTATTTCTTCTTCTGACACATTTTCTTTAAAATAGAAACTTTCAAAAAAATCTATTAAGAATTTTTTATAATCTTTTTTGATTTCTAAGCTTTCTAATAAAAGCTTGTGATATGTTTTTGCTTTCTTTTTACTTCCATTATAATTATTTTCACTTAGCTTTTCAGACATAGCTATTAGTCTTTCAAAAAATGGAAAACTTTGATATCGTTTATGGAACATTTCATTTAACTCTTGTTTTGAATATTCAAAAACATGATTTTCAATAATTCCTTTTTTAAAAAATGTATTTTCTTCTAAATCTTTTACATACTCTTCCATATTTCTAATGATTTCTTCGCTTTGTTTATATTCCATAAGTGCTTTATCTTTTTCTTCGCCTTGATAATATCTTGAAAGAAAGTGAATAAACGATTCGACACTTTTGTATTCTTTAATAATTTTATTTAAATATTCGTGAAATGTTGTTTGTAAAGTATTTTCTTCTCCTAGTTCAGGTAGTACATTGGAAATGTATTCCGTAAAAATTTGGTTTGGAGAAAAGATGAGAATTTTTTCACTCGTCAAGTTTGGAATTTTGTAAAGCAGGAAAGCAATTCGGTGAAGAGCCACGCTTGTTTTTCCAGACCCGGCAATTCCTTGGACAATCAAGTTTCGGTCTCTGATATTTCTAATTACCGCATTTTGTTCTTGTTGAATTGTGTTTACAATATTTTTCATTTTTTCATTGGAATTTTCGGCTAATACTTCTTGTAAAACATCATCATTAATATTCAAAGAGTTGTCAAATACTCTTATTAATTTTTGATTTTCAATTTTGTATTGTCTTTTTCTTTTTAAGTTTCCTTTTATTAACCCTTCTGGGGCTTCGAAAGCACATGCACCTACTTCAAAATCATAAAAAAGACTACTAATAGGTGCACGCCAGTCATGAATATAATTAGTGATTTCATCTTTTTTTAGATAAGTCATACCTATGTAAATGGTTTCTTCTTTATTATTTTCTGATTCAAAAATGATCGAGGCAAAATAAGGAGATGGTTTTATTCTCATAAGCTTTTTAAAATAATTTCTCTCTTCTAAAAGCCTTTTAGCTTCCATTTCACTTGAAGTTCGAACGCTTGTTAGTTCCTGAACATCCATATCTCCTTTATTTTCCCAAACATATTTTTGAAATTGCCGAATGTCTTCCTGATTTTTGAAAATCTTGTTACCCATTTCATCAATTTTTTGATTTAAAAAATTACATACTTTTTGTAAATGTTCTTTTTCTTTTTCAATTTCTCTTTTTTCCATTCTTTCCCTCCTTTTTGAAAACGACAAAAAACCCGATCGCTCGAGTTTTTTCAAGTTACATTAAAATTGTTTTATTTAAGTAAAAAGTCAAGTTGATTTTATCATAAAAAAAAGATTTTGTATATCTTTTTTTAAAATTCTAAATAAGAAACATATACATCGTTAAACTCTGTAGCTGCAATATCATATGAACAATTTAAGAAATATCCAGTTTCTCTACTTTCTAAAACAGTAGTGGAAATATTCGTACAAGATGTTGTACCATCATTACAATTTATGATTATTCCTTCATTAGGAACAATTGAAATTACGCTTTCTTCTGTTACTAATTCATTTTTAACTAGATAGTCTTTAACAATTTCTTTTTCATAACTTTGAGGATCTTCTGGATTTTCTTCATATTTTAAAACTTTTTCACGAGTACCTATATTTGGTAAAACATCACTAACGATTGTTTCATTATTTTCATCTAAAGCAAATTGAACAATGTAAGAAACTACTAAATCTCCTTTTTCATTTCTTTGTTCCTCTGACACATTCAAACAATTTGGAGCGTTTTCATTACAACTATATTCTATATTTATTAAATAATTTAATTTGTTATCTACTATTCCATAATAAATAGATTCTAAAATGTTTGATGAAGCAATTCCTTCATAGTTAATCTGTCCATTTAATTTTTCCCAAATTGTTGATAACAAAGATTCGCAATCGTCTATCGCTGGTATTGTTAAACTAGATATTTTGTTTTCTTCTAAAACAGCGGTTATTTTGAAAGTCCATTTTCCATCATTTATATAAGCCAAGGCATTTGGTAGAGAAATGCAAGCCTCTTCACTAGGACAACTTACTTCTAAATCTGCTGTAAAAATTCCTTCACTTATTGTGGTTACCGTTACATCATCAGACCAGACTTCGTCATTATTTGTATAATACTCTTTTAATAATTCTTTGTAATCTATTGCAACTTCAGATGTATCATCTTCGTCTTTTCCAAATAATGTTATTAAAGACATTGTTATACAAAATACTATAACCACTCCTAAAATAATAAATGTACCCATTTTTTTATTCTTCATACTCTCACCTTATCTAAATTGTATCAATTCATTTTTAAAAATACAAGATCGATTTTTAATTTTCTATTAATGTTTCAAAAATTTTACTATATTTTTTTACAACTAAATCCCAAGTATACTCTTTATGAATTCTTTCTTTAGCCAAAACGCCATAGTCTTTTTGTTCTTTTTCTGTTAATTTTTCTGTTTTATTAATCACTTTTTTTAAATTATTTTCTTCTTTTGTAAAATAAAAACAACTATTTTCTCCTACTTCTTTGTTGTAAGAAACATCATACAAAATGTTTACATTGGTGTTGGCAAGGGCTTCTAAAAGTGATGGATTTGTTCCGCCAGCTGAGTGACCGTGAATATATGCATATGCATGTTGTCTAAAATAAAGTAAGCTTTCCTGTTCATAAACTGACCCGATAAATTTAATTCTTTTATCCTTATCAAAGTTTGTATTTTCTTTTAATTGTTGATAAAATTTATTTTTTTCTAAATTACATATAATTACTAAATCTTTTTTGGTTTTGCTTTTCATAAATTCTTTAATCATTGTTTCATAATTGTTCTCAGGAATAAATCTTCCCACTATTAGATAATAGTTTTTTGAACTTATTTGATATTTTTCCCAAAGTTCTTTTACCATTTTTGTTTTATATGCTTTTGTATTTTCATAAGCTCCATATGCAATAAATGTTGATGGAGTTTGATATTTTTGATATTTGTTGTTTACATACTCTAGTATAGATTTTGAATCGCAAACACAGTAATCGCTATACTTTATACTATAGCGTTCACTAATTTTAAAGCACTTTTTAATCCACCAAGCCCATTTTTCTCTTTTCCATTCCAAGCCATCCGGATTGATAATTACTTTTACTCCCATTTTATGAAGTTTAGGAATCCAGAAAGGAAATAGAGGTCCAACTTTGCAACCCAAAATTACCATAACTGTATTTTCTAAATGATTTTGTTCAATATATTTACTAAAATAGTTGATTGATTTAATGGTAAATGTAAACATCGTTACAAATCCTTGTTTTGGAGTATAAATATTTGGGCAAATCACATTGTCTATTTTATCAATTTTTTTATCTTTTTCTTTTTCATGAGTCAAATTTGGAACATAATATTTTATACTCTCATCTTTTGTATTTCCAACTAAGTTCGTTACAAAAGTCTCCCAACCACCATAATTGTATTTATAACCTCTTGCTCCAATAATAATAATATTTTTTTTCATATGTTCATCCCTCAAATCCAAAAAGTCAAATAGCAAAAAAACAAGCTAATGTAATAAAATAAACGAATAATCCCATATCCTAAAAAGTTCATATGCATATAATTTTTTATATAGTATTTTTGACTATTTTTTAAAATCTTATATTTTTTTACTTTTTTTAAACTTTTATCTACACTTTGAGAAAGTGCATGAGTAACACTTACTGTTGTATCGACATAGGTTTCTAAATTTTTTTCTTTGGCTTTTTTCGCTAAAATGTTTTCTTCATAATATAAGAATGTATGTGAATCAAAATATTTAATTTTTTTAAAACTTTTTAAGCGTCCTAAAAAGAAACATCCATGGAGTACATCTACTTTTGTTAATTTTTCTTGATAATATTCTTCTTTATACTTTAGAAGTTTATGGCTATATTTTCCAAAAAAATTGATGTTAGATAGTAATTCGCTTAAAAAATTAGGAAGCTTCCATCCTTTAGATATTGTTCCATTTTCTAAAATTTTTGGTCCTAAAAAAGAAATATTCTCATGAGTTTTTATGTCATGAATTAGTTCTTTTAAAACTCCTTCTTCAATTAGAACATCAGGATTTGAGATGATTGCAATTTCACAAGAAGTATTTTTTTCTAAATATTTTAAACCAAGATTATTTCCAGCTGCATAACCAAGATTTTTTTCAGCTTGCAATAGAATAATTTTTTTATTTTCATATTCTTTTAATTTTTCCATTGAGTTATCTGTACTACAATTATCTACTACAATAATTTTTGAAAGACAGCTATAGTCTTTAATTTGATTTAGCATTTTACTTGTATTTTCGTAGTCGTTATAATTTAAAATAATTATTCCTGTTTTCATAGTTTCCTCTTTCTGCTACTTATTATAACGTTTTTTTCTCAAAAGATAAATATTTTTACTCTTTTTTAAATTAGTCATGCTATAATTTTAA
>CALVXT010000100.1 GCA_944371545.1 uncultured Bacilli bacterium
CATAGTCATGATAAAGTAGTACCAGAAGTAAAAAGTAATAGGAAGGGAGTGAACTTTGATGTTAAGAGGAACTGTAAAATGGTTCAACAATACGAAAGGGTACGGATTTATCGAATATGGTGATTTGGAAGATATTTTTGTACATTATTCAGCAATAAGAAAAGATGGGTATAAGACATTAAAAGAAGGAAATATTGTTGATTTTAAATTGATTGAAACTGCAAAAGGACTACAAGCTATCGATGTTGAAGAAGTATTATATACGGTTAATTAACACATAAGCTACTAAAACCTAGTAGTTTTTTTCTCGCACATCTGATATAATGAAACTAAGGAAGGTGATATCATGAGAATAGATATTCGGGGAGACAAAGTGAAGATAACTGAGGCTATTAAAAGCCAAATTGAAGAAAAGTTAGGAAAGCTAGATCAATATTTTGAAAACCCAGAGGAACTAAAAGCATATGTCGTAGTTCGCGTAAGAAATAAAGAACAAATTATTGAAGTAACAATCCCAACTCCAAAATTCACTTTACGAGCTGAAACTTCTGAAGAAGATTTATATACAGCCATTGATCTTACAATAGATAAATTAGAAAGACAAATTCGCAAAAACAAAACAAAAATGCGTCGTAAATTTAAAGATGTTTTACAATATGAGATGATGATGGATATTACTGAGGACGAAGAAGAATCTTCAATTGTTAAGAGAAAAGCAATTGAATTAAGACCAATGGATGAAGAAGAAGCAATTTTACAAATGGAATTAGTTGATCATGATTTCTTTGTATTTAAAAATGTAGATACGGAAAGTGTATCGGTATTATACAAAAGAAAAGATGGATCATACGGAATTATTAATACTAATTAAGCCTTTGAGGATTTTTTGCACAAAAAGATAATACATATTTTTATATGTGAAAAGCCAAAAAATCAGAAAAAATATTTAAAGTGAAAATGAAAAGTTGATTAAGGCATAAAAACATGTTATTCTAAATAAACTGTTGAGATGAATAGCATGTTTGTTTTTTTGGAAAAATAACATATCGAAGTCAAAAAAGCTATTTATACATTGATAATAAACACTATTACGTTATTAAGAATAAAATTATTGATAATAATATTAAATCAGTTAAAATATTTTTCATTTAATAATTTGCTGTACAAATACAGGAGAAGTAGAAATAATGAAAAATTATATTTTTAGTCTTAAGTATACTCAAAAATTACAATTAGAAAAGTAAAGTTTGCATTTTTAGAAAAAATGTAGTAGGATAACTCCCAATTCAAGGGGGTTTTATTTTGGAAAAAAGTAAAAAAATACACAAAGAAATTTTATTAGTAGGAATTATTCTTTTTAGTATAGTTTTATTTTATCAATTTTTTTTGAAAAAATATTATCCGATTTCTTTCTTTTTAGATAATCCGAGTGTAGTAAAAATAATGTTTGAGTGGGATTCTTTAACGACAGAAGAAAAAGAAAAGCAATTATTAAAGGATATTGAATTTCAACTATCCGAAAATAAAAATATAGATAAAACAATAAAAGAAAGTTTACTTCAAAATTATACGGAATATATAAAACAATATATAAAATATTATAAAGGAACAGATTATTTAAACACGCTTCTTTCATCAAGATATATTAAAATTAAAAATATGCCGGCACCTGTAGATAATGAATATTTAGCAATTTTAGGGTTTTATGACAATAAAGAGACAAAAATAGAAGCAACAAATTTAAATACAGTTTTTCATGAGAAAATTCATGCTGATCGTTCTTGGGGATTAGAAAGCCTAAAAAATAAGCCATTTTATGAAGAAATTCATAATTCATTCATAAGTAATGATCATTCATATGAAGATCTAAAAGCTTTTTTTGCATTACTTAATGAATTATTACAAAATAACAGTATAGAAAAAAATTTATTTTCTAAAAAATATAATCAGATCTGGCAAGATTTAAAAACTTGTTTTCCAGACTATAATAAAGAAATAAAAGAATTAAAGAAAAAAATAGAAAAATTGTATCAGATTGAGTATAATGTTGAAGAAAAATTCTCTTTAATAGCAAGTAAAGAGCTAAAACAAGAAATCATAAAAATTTACGAATCTCTTTATCAAAAAAAATTTAATAGTTTAACGAATGAAGATATTATAATAACTTTTTTAAAAAACAGTTTTTTATCTCAAAATCCATTTTACAATGAAAATTCTTTGAATTATGATAAATTTAAAATTACTGAAAATCTATATATTACCACGGAAACAAGAAAAGAAAATTATGAAGAAATTTTAATTAATTATATTATAGAAAATAAAAAAGATTTAACAAAATACAATTATAAATTATGGACATCTCTGGTAAATATTCAGGATAAAGAGGAGAATAAATATCAAAAATTTTTAGATTATTACGAATTATATTTTACTGATGACGAAATAAAAGAAGTTTTTAACCAAATGTTAAGTTGCACAGAACAAGATTATGCTTATATAGCTAAATATACCATTCAAAAAAGAAATTGGCGAATAAAAAATAATGAAATTTTTTAAAGAATGATAAAAAAATAGCAGAAATTTTGCTATTTTTCTAGAGTTTATGGTAAAATGATAACGATGGAGGTTAGTACACATGGGAATATTTAGAAAATTAATTGATTCCGAATATAAAGAATTAAAAAGATTTGAAAAAATTGCTGACCAAATTATTGCTAAAGAAGATGAAATGGCTGCTTTAAGTGATGATGAGTTAAAAGCAAAAACAAATGAATTTAAAAGTAGATTAGAAAATGGGGAAAGTTTAAATGATTTAGTAGTAGATGCTTTTGCAGTAGTAAGAGAAGTAGACTATCGTGTTTTAAAAGAAAAGCCTTACTATGTTCAAATTTTAGGTGGACTTGCAATTCACTATGGCAACATTGCTGAAATGAAAACTGGTGAAGGAAAAACTTTAACAGAAACGATGCCAGCATATTTAAATGCTTTAGATGGTAAAGGTGTTCATATTGTTACCGTAAATGAATTCTTAGCCAAACGTGACTCTGAATGGATGGGAAGTATATTTAGATTCCTTGGTTTAACAGTAGGGTTAAATATGCGCGAAATGAATCCGATGGAAAAGAAAGCTGCATATGCTTGTGATATTCTATATTCAACAAATAATGAAATTGGATTTGACTATTTAAGAGACAACATGGTCGTTCGTAAGGAAGATCGTGTGCAACGTCCTTTAAATTTTTGTATTGTAGATGAAGTTGACTCGATTTTAATTGATGAAGCAAGAACACCATTAATTATTTCTGGCGGAAAGCAAAATGCCAAAAATTTATATATGGATGCGGATAAAGCAGTAAAAAAATTAACAGAAGAAGATTATATTATTGATAACAAAAGTAAAAATGTTTCCATTACAGAGAAAGGTGCTGAAAAACTCGAAAAATTTTTCCGTTTGGACAATCTTTACGACTTTGGAAACTCTGCTTTAGTACATCATATTAATAATGCTTTAAAAGCAAATTATGGATTTAAAAAGGACGTAGATTATGTTGTTGATAATGGAAGTGTAATCATTGTTGACCCTTTTACAGGAAGATTAATGCAAGGTCGTCAATTTAGTGAAGGCTTACATCAAGCAATCGAAGCTAAGGAAGGTGTAAGAATTAATGAAGAAACTCAAACTATGGCAACTATTACCTTCCAAAATTTATTTAGAATGTACAATAAATTATCTGGTATGACAGGAACAGCAAAAACAGAAGAAGAAGAGTTTAGAAATATTTACAATATGTATGTTATTCAAATTCCAACAAATAAACCAGTAATTCGTGAAGATTTGCCAGACTTAGTTTATTCAACTGAAGCCGGAAAATATCAAGCTATAGTAAAAACAATTAAAAAAATTCATGAAAATGGACAACCAATCTTAGTAGGTACGATTTCTGTTGAAAACAATGAAAAATTATCAGCTATGTTAAAAAAAGAAGGTTTAAAACATGAAGTTTTAAATGCAAAAAATCATGCTCGTGAAGCAGAAATTATTGCTAAAGCTGGTGAAAAAGGCGCAATTACAATCGCAACAAATATGGCAGGTCGTGGTACCGATATCAAACTTGGTGAAGGAGTTCGTGAATTAGGTGGTCTATGCGTAATTGGAACAGAAAGACATGAATCTCGTCGTATTGATAATCAGTTGCGTGGACGTGCTGGTCGTCAAGGAGATCCAGGTATGAGCCAATTCTTCGTATCTTTTGAAGATGATTTAATGCGTCGTTTTGGAACAGATAAAGTAAAAAATATGGTCATGGCTCTAGGATTAGTTGGAGACCAAGCTATTCGTTCAAAATCCTTAACAAAATCTATTGAATCAGCTCAAAAGAAAGTTGAAGGAAACAACTTTGACATGCGTAAAAACTTACTAGATTACGATAATGTTGTTAATGAACAAAGAAGAATCATTTATGAACAAAGAAATGAAATCATTGATAATGAAAGCATTCATGATACAATTAAAGAAACATTTAGAAATACTATGGAAGACATTGTAACTGCTCATACAGGTGAAGATGGAAAATTTAAAGAAGAAGATATTAAAGAAATCGTTGAACAATTAAATAATAATTATTTAAAAACGGAAAAAATTAAACCAGATGAAATTAAAGATTTAGATGAAGGAAAAATGATTGATTATTTAACAAACTTAGTAAACGAAGATTATGAATTGAAAATTAAAGATGCTCCAAATTTTGAAGAATTTGAAAGAGCAATTTCTTTAAGAATTATTGATTCTTTATGGGTAGAACACTTGAATGCAATGGAAGGCTTAAAAGAAGGAATTTTCTTAAGACAATATGCTCAAACAAATCCATTACAAGCTTATACAATGGAAGGATATAACATGTTTGAACAACTTTTAAATAGAATTGATGATACTATTTCTCAATTCTTACTAAAAGCGAATATTGAACAAAATTCTGACCGTAAACAAACAATTAAAGGAAAGGCTAACGATTCTAAAGAAACAGAAAAGAAAGCTCCTGTAAAAAAAGAAAAAAAGGTTGGTCGTAATGACCCATGTCCATGCGGTTCAGGAAAAAAATATAAAAATTGCTGTGGCAAATAGCTTATAAAATAAGGGTTTGCGAGGGTTTCAAAAATTAAAAAATTACAAAAAATAGTCAATTAGTTTCCATTTTGTTTCCAAAATTAAAAAAGATGTTACCAAAATC
>CALVXT010000101.1 GCA_944371545.1 uncultured Bacilli bacterium
AGTAAGCAATTTGATGAATAGATACTATGTTATGAAGAGCCGAGTGCGGGAAATCTGCACGCTCGGTTCTGTGAGGGCTATATGTGGTAACACATATTTCTACTCGATATTTTATTTTAATCCATTGGGATAAAGAATATTTAAAATATTGTTTAACACAAATAGAAAAAGAAATAAGAAAAGTAAAATTAGAATTAAACAAAAAAACAAAAATTTATAATATGAAACAAGGGATAAATTTTTTAGGATACCGATTCGTTTTAAAAGAAAAAAAACTATATATTTTAATGAATAAAAATACAAAAAAAAGAATTATAAAAAAATTAAATAGGTTACAGAAAAGAAAAAGTAAAAAGTATCCCTTAGTTAAAGCTAGTTACAAAGGATATATTATAAATTGTCATTGCAATGGATTTTTGTATAGACATAAATGGTTTAAAAATGAGTAAACTAATATTGATTTAAAAACAATTTTTTGCTATTTTTATTATAGGTGAAGAGTTTTGAAAAAATGGTTGTTGATTGGTTGTTGTTTTCTTTTTCTTGTTTTGTATTTATTTTGGAAAGATATTTTTTTTGGAGAATTGTTTTATGTTTGGTTTTTAGTATTGTTTTTAGAAACGTTTCTTCTTTTAAAGAAAAAATATAAATGGACTTTTCTTTTTTTACTTTTTGTCATTCCCATTACGTTAGTGATTAGTTATTTTTTCGGAATTTATTATTTTTGGGCTGAAGTTTTTGGAGCTTTATTTGTTTTTAGTGTATTTTTTCTTTATATGATTTGTTTGAATTTTAAAGAAATGAGTCGAAATGTAAAAATTAAAGCAATTTTAGGAATTCTTTTGTTTTTCGTTCTTATGCTTGCTTTTGTAGATTTTAATAGAATATCTTCTTTAGAAAAACCTATTTTTATGATTTTAATAAATGATACTTATTATGGACTAGGATATAAGGGGAGTTATCAAATAATTTCTTATGAAAATAAAGAAACAGGTTTAAGTGGTCATGTGTGTTATATAGTGGAATTTGGTTTTTGGGTTTATCCTTGGGTATTTGAGTCGTGTGGTATTAATTGATTTGTAAAGTGCTTGTGTTTTTATACATAATCTTTTACAATATTTGTAAGAATAGGTGAGTATATGTTGGAGTTAAGGAATGTTTCAAAAATTTATCGTTCTAAAAAAGGACCGGATACCATTGCTTTAAAAAATGTTCATTTACAGTTTGCTTCAAAAGGAATGGTTTTTATATTAGGAAAAAGTGGTTGTGGAAAGTCTACTCTTTTAAATATTCTTGGAGGATTAGATACTCCGAGTAGTGGAGAAATCTTTTTTTGTCAAAAGAATGTTACACAATTTTCAAATCAGGAATATGATGAATATCGAAATTCGGCAATTGGGTTTGTTTTTCAAGATTTTAATCTTTTAGAAGAGTATAATGTTTTTGAAAATGTAAGTTTGGCTTTAGAATTACACGGGAAAAAAGATTCAAATAAGGTTTATTCACTTTTAAAGAAAATGTCGATTGATGAGTTAGCACTTCGAAAAATTAACGAACTTTCTGGTGGTCAAAAACAACGAGTGGCAATTGCAAGAGCTTTGGTTAAGGAACCGGAGATTATTTTGGCAGATGAACCAACAGGAAATTTAGATTATGCTTCTAGTCAGCAAATTTTTGAAATTTTAAAAGAAATAAGTCAAGAGAAATTGGTGATTGTTGTTTCTCACGATGAAGAATCTGCTAAACGTTATGGAGAACGTATTATTAAACTTGTTGATGGCGAGGTAGTAGAAGACTCTAATCCAAACATTCAGATAGAGAATAAAAAACTTTCTTTTGAAAGCTCTAAACTCCCTTTTGTTTTTGCTATAAAAATGGCTCTACGAAATTTACAAGTAAAACCATTTAAGCTTTTTTTAACTATTTTTATTATGGCTCTTTCTTTATTGTTTTTAGGCGTTTCTATGAATTTGTTTTTATTTAATGATGATGCTTTTGTTTTAAAGGCTTTAACTGATAATAAGCAGTCTGTATTAGATATTTATAAGTATGAGGGAGAATCTAGCGTTGATTTAACAGATACTGATTTAAAAAATTTAGAAACACTTAGTGGGGGAGTTCTGAATCCGGCTTATACTCTTTCTTTAGGTACACATAGTTTATCTTTTTCTTTTGAAGAAACTTATGGGGTTAAAGATGATTTTTATCCTATAACTCCTAGTGGAAAATACTTTATTGAAATTGAGGATGATGTATTGTTTTCAAATCTTTTAGGGCATATTCCTTCAAATAATGATGAAATCGTTATTCACCGTTATATGGCTGATTATATTTTAAAGTATGGAATTAAGGATACAAATGGAGAAATCTATCGACCCAAAAATTATGAAGAATTGATAGGAGATAACCATTCTATTAAGCTTGGTAATACGAATGTTTTTATTGTTGGAATTGTTCTTGATGACATTTCTTTGTATGAAAAATATCTTTTATCTGGACATTTTCCAAATGAAAATTTAGAAAGTTTTTATTATACAAATTATGCTTCTAAAGGAAATGTTGTTTACGTTAAGGAAATTGAGTATTTTAAAAATCTTTTTTATAGTGAAGAAAATGTTGCAAATTCTCTTAGTTTGCAAGTAGGTGATACTTTTAGTCAAGATATCGATGTATTTTCTTCTTCTCAAATCATCACTTTAAATGGTCTAGAAGAAATTTCTTCTTTGCATAAAGATGAAGTTGTGTTATCTGTAGATTTTTTAAGAGAGATTGATTCAGGTTTTAATGAAAATTATAAAAACCTTCAAGATGATTTACCTTCGCTTATAGAATATATTCAAAACTATTTGGTTGATGGTTTTTCTTTACCACTTATTTTACGTAGACCGTTTAGTGAAAATTCTTTATTCATTGTACAAGTAAAAGGGATAACTCTTGATTCGGTTAATTATGTTAGTGACTCGGTTGTTTTAGAAGCTCGTGAAAATATTCATATGCCATTTTTTGTACGAATTGTAGAAGAAAATCCAAGTAAACTTAAACAGCTTTTTGAAAATACGGAATTTGTTATTTCTAATTTTTATCCATCTGCTTATTACTTAGTAGATACATCATTTGATATGGTTCCATCCGTAATTCATTTGTATTATTTTTTGCGTTATTTTCTTTTGTGCTTAGCTTTGTTATTTGTTGTTTTTACTATTCTTTTATTTGGAAATTATTTGACGACTTCTATTTCTTCTGCCAAAAAAGAGGTTGGTATTTTAAGGGCTTTGGGAACTAGTGAAAAAGATGTAATTAAAATTTTTCTTTATGAAACAGGTATAATTAGTTTTCTATCTTATCTTTTGTTTGTTGTTTTCTATTTTCTAGTATCCTTTTTTATAAATCATTCGCTAAATCAGTATTTGTATTATTCTATTCAAGTTTTTTTAGAAAATCCTTTGGTGCTTATCCTTGTTCTTTTATTTACTTTAGCTCTTCTTTTAATGCTTACAAGTTTATCTTTGAAAAAAATTACACGTATTAAACCAATCGATGCGATTTTAGATAAATAGTGTTAAAATAAATTTAGGTGTTTTCTATGAAATTAGATGAATTGATTCCGATTTATGATAAAATGCAAAAAAAATATGGAGCGAGAGAACTTGATTCTATTTATAATGGAGGCTGTATAGATAAACCTCTTCTTTTCTTTGTCTTTATGAATCCAACCGGAAGAAATATTGCTTCTTCTAAAGAGTGGAAAGGACCTAAGTTTCCTTGGATTGGAACAAAAAATGTTTGGGAGATATTTTATCGATTAAATTTGCTCGATATAGATATTTATGAGAAAATAAGAAGTATTAAAGGAAAAGAATGGACGGTTTCTTTTGCTTATGAGGTTTATGAAAATGTTTGTAAACATCAATATTTTTTGACAAATTTAGGTAAGTGTACTCAAGTAGATGCTAGAGAACTTCCTGATGAGGTTTTAAAAAAATATTTATTTTTGTTAAAAAAAGAAATAGCTATTGTAAAGCCTAAGGTAATTATTTTATTTGGAAATCAAGTGAGTAGTATTATTTTAGGGAAAAAAATTTCTGTTTCTCAAGTAAGAAGGCAGAAATTTGTTAAAAGAATATTTGGAGAAGATTATACTTTTTATGCGGTATATTATCCGGTTGGAAACGGAAGGTTTAATTTAGATAAAGCAATTGATGATATCAATTGGATTATGAATCAGGAATTTGTTTAAATAGTTTTTTGTGATATAATATGGATGATAATAAGGATGGTAGTGCATGAGTAGACGTAGAAGAAGAAAAAAAAGAAAAAATTTGGTTAACCGTTTTCTTATCATGATTATTATATTTTTGATTATGTCTGTAGTTGTTTATTATGTAGAACCCATTAGAGAATATTTACCTTTTATTAATGGTAGTTATGCGACTAAGATGGAGGCTCCTACTTATGAAGGAAAGCTTTATAAAGTTTTAAATAATAATCAACCTAATTTTGAAGAGAGTGATTATACAACAACTTCTTTTGAGCGTTATAGTGATTTAGATGCTTTGGGAAGATGTGGGGTAGCTTTTGCAAATATTAGTCAAGAGCTTATGCCAACTGAGGATCGAGAAAGTATTAGCTCTGTTGAGCCAAGTGGTTGGCAATCAGTAAAGTATGATATTGTAGATGGTAAGTATTTGTATAATCGATGTCATTTGATTGGGTTTCAGTTAGCAGGAGAGAATGCGAATGAAAAAAATTTGATTACTTGTACTCGAACAATGAATGTAGAAGGGATGTTACCTTTTGAGAATCAGGTTGCTGAATATGTAAAAGAAACAAATCATCATGTTCTATATCGAGTTACACCAGTTTTTGAAGAAAATAATTTGGTGGCAAGTGGAGTACAAATTGAAGCTAGTAGTGTAGAAGACAAATGTGGAGAAGTTTGTTTTAATGTTTTTGTTTATAATATAGAAGATGGAATTACTATTGATTATTTAACAGGTAAGAGTAAATTGGCAACATAAATTTTTTGTTGCTTTTTTTCTTTCTTTTTGATATAGTATTAATGCAATGCAGGTGTGGTTCAGTGGCTAGAATGCGACCTTGCCAAGGTTGAGACGGGAGTTCGATTCTCCTCACTTGCTCCAAAATGTCTACAAAGCCTTTATTCAAGGGCTTTTTTAATGATTTTTTATAAAAAAATACCTGTTTTT
>CALVXT010000102.1 GCA_944371545.1 uncultured Bacilli bacterium
TAAACAATCAAAAAAATTAGCCTAATAATTGCTAACTTTTTTGTGTGTTACAAATCTTTGGCCGTGAATAGTAACAAATTTCATTTGCGGATTTTTTTCTTTAATCAAAGCTCTTGGATATCCTTCTATCTTAATATCTTCTGGCGTCATATCATAAAAATTTGTTTTTGCTTCATTAATAACAATATGTGGTTCACAATCAATAGGTTCTCTTCTTAAAAGTTCTTCAGCTTGTTTTATATGGCGATCATATATTTGAATATTGGCATAAAACCAAGAAAATCTTCCAGGAGTATATCCACAATGTTTGGCTACTAAATAAAGGAACACTAAATATTGAACTTGATTAATACAACCAGCGGTTAAAAAGTCACTCGAGCGTTGAAAAAGACACATATCTAAATAATCTACACTGTCTTTGCCATGGCGAACATTCCATACAGTTTGATAAGCACAAGGTTTTAATCCATGAGGTTCTTTAAAATCTTCTACTTGCCACATGTTAATAATATGTCTTCTTCCATCTGGATCCTTTTTTAAATCTTCTAACAATTCTTTCATTAAGCGATGTCTTTTAACAGTTTCTCCGTAACTACATCCAATCGTTCTATTTCCAATATCCCATTCATCCCACCAGGTGACACCATATTTTTGAGCTAATAAATCCAAATTATTTGACTCATCTTGATAAATCCAAAGTAATTCACCAATAGCCGATTTAGTTGCAATAGGTCGAAGCGTAATTAAAGGACTTTCATTTTTAGTCAAATCATATGTTGTCATGCCATGATTTACACTTAATGTATGAGCTGGTGTTCCATCACTATATTTAGGACGCGGATTTTTATCCATACATCCCTCACTTAAAATTCGTTCAATAATTTCTTTAGTATATCGATCTCCTTTTGTACCTTTTTCCATAACAAGTTTCATTCCTTTCACTTAGTTCAAGGCGCACATAGGAACGAAAACCTTGAACTTTTTTCAGATTATTTTCCTCTTCTTTTAGAATAATACTTTTCTTTTAAAAATAAAAGATTTATTTGACAAATCTCTACTTTTTTACTACATTCATACTGGTGATAAATTATGGCTTATTTAACAATTATTGCAGCTATTGGACAAAATAAAGAATTAGGATATAAAAATGCTTTAATTTGGAGTTTACCCAATGATCTACGATTTTTCAAAAAGCAAACTGAGCACAAAAAGATTGTCATGGGTTATAATACATTTCTTTCTCTTCCCAAGCTTTTACCCAATCGAAAACATATTGTTTTAACCTCTCATAAAATTTTACATCCTGAAGTTTTATGCTTTTCATCATTTAATGATTTATTCAATTATTTAAATTCTTTGTCAGAAGAAGTTATGATTATTGGTGGCGCAAGCATTTATCAACTTTTTTTACCCTACTCTCAAGAGTTGTTGTTAACTTTAATTCAACAGCAAGCTTTGGCTGATACTTTTTTTCCTGACTTTAATGAAGCCCTTTATGAAAAGCAACTTTTAGATGAGCAAAATGAAAATGGAATTACTTATCAACACGTTCGATATTTAAAAAAATCATCTTAATTTCTTAAGGTGATTTTTCTTAATTTAAATTTTCTTGCAAAATTTTATATACTTCTTCTCTTCCTTTTTTTGTAGTTGAAGAAAATCTTATAAAATTTGAATCTTCTATTTTTAACGTTTCCTTTATTAGTTTATCTTGTTTTGCTCTTCCAGAAGCTCCAACTTTATCATATTTTGTAGCGATTATCGTAATTGGTATGTTGTAATATTTCAAAAAATTATACATTAAGATGTCATCTTCAGTTGGTTTATGGCGATAGTCAATAAGCATGAAGACATGAGAGAGATTTTCTCTCTTTTTTAAATATTCTTCAATCATTAATCCAATTTTTTTATCGCTTTCTTTAGATAGTTTTGTATATCCATATCCTGGTACATCCACTAGAAAGAAGCGCTCATTTACTAAATAGAAATTTAATGTTTGAGTTTTTCCTGGTTTACTTGAAGTTCTTGCAAAATTCTTACGACATATTATTGCATTGATAAAACTAGATTTTCCTACATTGCTTCTTCCAACTAATAAAAATTCAGGTAATACTTCTTTGGGATACTGACTTTCTCTAACCGCGATATTTTTTAATTCTACGGATTCAATTTTCATTTTCATCACCTATTGCTGTTATTATATGATACTTTTTTTCTTTTTGCAAATTTTCATCTCATTTTTCTTCTGGAATAAAATATTCATATGGAACTTCTTTACCAATTTTAACAGGTAATTTTACTAAGAATTCATATAATGGTTTATTTTTAGGATTATAGTCTGGAATATTCTCCCAATAATACTTAGCGTTTACTGCGCAATCATATTGTCCCCAACCTCGAATTAAATTCATGTCATGTTTTTCGCAATATTCATATTCAATTTCATATATTTTATAATATTCATAATTTAATTCTTTTTTTTGAATAAATTGATATACACCTTGTTTATCAAAAGCAAATAAAGATTGATAGCGGGAAAGTTTTTCTGGATAATGTAATCTTCTTTCATATTCAAAAATGATATCTAATCCCATACTAAAATTATTTATGTTATCTAAAAAATATCTACGTCCATGAAATGATAATCCTTCTGGATAAATATTGTTTATTAAATTCTCGCACTCTTTTAAAAGATGTGGTTGTCTAATTTGAATATCTTTTATAGGTTCAATTTCGTCGTTTTCTTTTAAATGGCCTGCACGATCTATGTGATATAATTTTGTTTTCATATTTCTACCTCTTCAATTCTATTTGTTTATGTTTTTTATAATTAAAAAGATACATATTTTTCAATCTCTATCTCTATGTATCTTTCTTTATTTTTTATAAATTTTCCATAAAGTCAATTGCTCTATTTTTTGTTAAAACAGCATTCATGCAATTTAAAATACCACATAAAATTAAGAATGATCCTGCTACTTGAGTGATAGCTAAATTACTGAATGGATTTATAAATATCAATATACTCATAAATATTTCTAATATAGAAGAAACTAAAAGCAATAGCCAACTTTTTTCATTGATTTTCTTTAAACGTAAAGATAAATCGATTTTATTTATAGCCAAGTATAAAACCCAAATTCCTAAGAAAATTGTAATGACTTGACTAAATACAAATGGATTTAAAAGTGTTAAAATTCCTAGAATAATAGCAAGAATTCCATAGATTAAATGAAATCTAAATAAGGGAAGTTGAACTCTCTTAAAGTAACTATAGATATTTAGAATTCCTGAAGCAATTATACTCAAACCAAATAGCACTCCTAGTACGGTAACACTTAAGCCTGGCCATAGTAAGAATATCACACCAAGTAAAATCATAATACAAGAAATTCCTATTTCAATCCACATGATTTTTCTAAATAGTCGGTCAATATCTGTCAATAATCTTTTTGTTCTTCTTCTAAAAAATTTGCTTAAAAATTCATTTTCTTCATTATTTTTTTTCTTTTTTGAATGAACTCTTTTATCATTGTACAATTTAATCACTCCTTTTTTGCTTAACAATTATATTATACCATGTTTTTTTAATTTATAATGGTTATTTTGTCTTTTTCAATACATATTGCTTCCCTATTAAATAAGGATTATGCCATTTATAGCAATCTATTTGATTTGTACTTGAATGATAGAATGGACATTTTGACTGAACACAATTTGTACAAGTTTTTGATTCGACGGCATCTTTATAATGTATTCTCTCTTCATATTTCATATTATTATATACGTTTTCATAGTAACTTGCAGATGGACTGTATGCATAAGTTGGGATTGAAGAAATATCCGAAACAAACATTTTCAGTACACTTATAGAGATTTCAATCTCTGGCTGTTTTTTAGTTTCTTCCTGTAATTCTACTTCCTTTAAAATATTTAAAACTACTCTTTGAATTGTTTTATCCTCAATCTTTGGAATTAGTGAAAGTAAATAACTTTTTTTAACTAGAATAGTATCTTGATCTGTTAACGTTTCCAACCATTTATTTTCTTTCTTTTTCATAATACCTCCGTTTAATGGAATATATTCTAACACTTTTTTTAACTTTTGAACATAAAAAAACAAGTTGCCTGTCAAAACAACTCGCCTTTTAGTGGTAAATGAAGTTCAGTCTATATTGACAGATACAAACCGTTACTTCTTATCAAGATCCACATTGCATGCAACACTTAATAGCTTGATAAGTGATAGAGAATGACTATTTATCGCTTCACGCAATTAAATATCATTCACGTCGTGAGCTTTTTTAACTCACAAGAGCAACGTTTTTACCATAATATAACTTAATATATCTATGATAATAGCGAGGTTACTCTTTTTTTTCTATCTCTATTAAGTAATTTAATTATAACACTTTTTTCGACAAAATCAAGGCTTTTTTGACGCCTAATTCATATATTGCATTTTTTTTGTTTTGTGCTATAATAAAAGCCATTAAAAAAGGGGTGAGATTATGACACTTCGAGAATTAACTGTTGATGAGTTTACATCTTTTGTAAATGCTAGTCCTTTAGGCACTCATTATCAAACCATTAACTATGCTTGGTTAATGGGAGAACAAGGTTTTGATTATGATTTGATTGGCTTTATAAATGAATATGGTCAAATAAAGGCTGCATCACTAATTTTATTAAAAAAAATTAAAAATGGGTTTAAATATGGTTATGCTCCTAAAGGATTTATTTTAGATTATTTTAATCAATCTTTACTTAAAGAATTTACTGAGGCTTTAATTCGTTATTATAAAAAGAAACGTGTTTGTTTTATCAAACTTAATCCTGAAATCGCAATTAGTGAAGTTGATCCAAAAACGGGAGTAAAAACTTACAATTGGAACTATGATATCAAGGAACTTTTAGAAGATGCTGGCTATTTAAAGTTAAAAGATAATTTATATTTTGAATCTATCTTACCAAGATTTCAAGCCATTGTCTCTTTACATAATTTTAATCTTAATAGTTTATCTAAAAATGCTCGTAATAAGGTGCATAAAGCCAAACAAAAAGGCTTACATTTAGAAAAAGCTGAAAGAAGTGGCATTGATATATTAGAACGTTTTATTTCTAAAAAAAGACATACAAGTGATTTTTACTATAAAGATTATTATAATGTCTTTCAAAGAAGTGATATGATTGATTTAT
>CALVXT010000103.1 GCA_944371545.1 uncultured Bacilli bacterium
ACGATAGATAATGATGGAGTAGTAAGAAAAGCTTCACTTGCAAATGAGTGGTATAGTTATGAAAAAAAGAACTGGGCGAATGCAGTTATACTATTTGATGAAGATGAAACTTATGAAGATGGAGAAATTATACCAGAAGAAGCCATAGAGTCTTATTTCGTTTGGATACCAAAATACAGATATCAATTATGGGACTTAGGAAACTATGATAGTTTAACAAGTATAGATGAAAATAAGGTTCATGAAATACCAATCATATTCGGAGATTACAATACAAGTGATGATGTAGATGGAGAATGTACAACACCAATGACAAGTGGATCCTCTGGAAATTGTACTGTTGGAGATTATATGACTCATCCAGCATTCATAAGTATCCCATCAACAGGATTTTGGGTAGGAAAATTTGAGACAGGATATAGAGGAGCAACAAGCACAGCAGAAGCCCAACAAAATGTGAATGACTCAAGTAAAATTATAGTTAAACCAAACACATATAGCTGGCGAAGTATACAAGTGGCCAATGCTTTTTATAGTTCCTATGATTATCAAAGATCTTTAGATAGCCATATGATGAAGAATACAGAATGGGGAGCAGTAGCTTATTTACAACATAGTGCCTATGGAAGTGCAACAAATGTAAGAATTAACAATAATTTATCCTATATAACAGCATATCAAGCTAATAACGAACCAACTTGTGGGTATACTGGAACAAATGAAGAATGCAATACTTATTGTAATGATGGAACCTGTAATACAGCTTATCCAAATAGTGTTTTAGCTAGCACCACAGGAAATATCACGGGCATTTACGATATGAGTGGTGGAGCTTGGGAATATGTGATGGGAATTATGTTAGATGAAGCTGGAAATCCAATGAGCGGAAGAAATAGTTTGTATAATTCAGGATTCAATGGAACATTTGGATGTCCTACTTGTAACAGTGACTCATCAGGACTTACTTCACTTATTGGAGGATATGATTGGCCAGATAAAAAATATTATGATACATATGCCTACGCTCTAATAGATGGACAATATCAAAGAAGAATCTTAGGAGATGCCACAGGAGAAATAGGCTCTTTTGATACAATCACTTATCTAAGCGTAACAAGACAAATAGGTAGTTGGTATATTGATCAGGCAAATTTTGTCTGGGCAAATGTGCCATGGTTTCTACGTGGAGCAGCTCGTTCAGATGGCTCAAGTTCAGGTGTATTTGCTTTTGGCGATGAAGGTGCTCTTATAGGACGTGATAACTCTTTTCGACTCATTTTAACGCCAACTTTATAAAGTTAGAAATGTAATTAGATTATACATTTCTTTTTTTGATTTGCTAGTAAAGCACTCATTGTAGTATACTTGTAATAGTGATGAAAATGTATGCAGATGTGTTAGTTGAAATTCGTAGTAAACATATTGATAAAACTTTTACTTATCATATTCCAGATTCTTTAAAAGATGATGTTTGTGTTGGGAAAAGAGTTTTGGTTTTATTTGGTCGTCAAGAAGTTGAGGGCTATGTTTTATCTTTGAAAGATAAAGTAGATATAGAAACCAAGGATTTGCTTGCCGTGTTAGATGATGAACCTGTTTTAAATGAAGAAATGTTGGAATTAGGAAAGTTTTTACAAGAAAAAACACTTAGCAGTTTAAGCTCGTGTTATAGTACCATTCTTCCAAAAGCACTAAAGGCTAGTAAAAAATCTCACATAAATAAAAAAGAGCAAATTTATATAAAATTAACTGGAGAAATAGATGAACTTTTGAGTCAAGTGACCACAGCTTCTCAAAAAGATGTTCTTCTTTTGTTTAAAGAAAATATGGAAGTTTTAAAATCCAAAGCCAATCAAGTAAGTGCATCAGCTGTGAAAACACTTCTAAAAAAAGGGATACTTGTCGAAGAAGCAAGAGAAGTTTATCGCTATAATCTTTCTTATAAAGAAAAAGAACACGCGAAAACGTTGAATGAAGAACAACAAAATGCTTATGAAAAGATTGTGCATAGTTTAGGAAAAAATGAAATATTTTTATTACATGGAGTAACTGGCTCTGGAAAAACAGAAATTTATTTACAAGTGATTGAAGAAGTTTTAAAAATGGGAAAAGAAGCCCTTGTGTTAGTTCCAGAAATCAGTTTAACTCCCCAGTTAGTTGAACGCTTTGCCAAAAGATTTCCAGATGATTTAGCTGTTTTACATAGTGGATTATCTGATGGAGAAAAATATGATGAATGGCGTAAAATATTAAGGGGAGAGGTACATATATGTATAGGAGCGCGTAGTGCCTCTTTTGCCCCTTTTGAAAATTTAGGCATTCTCATTATGGATGAAGAACACTCAGAATCGTATAAACAAGAAAATCAGCCAAGATATCATGCATTAGATGTTTTAAAAAAACGAAGTGAAACCTACCATTGTCCTTTAATACTTGGAAGTGCCACTCCCACACTAGATTCAATGGCCCGAGCAGGTAAAAAAATCTATACCTATTTACCTTTGAAAAAAAGAGCAAACGAAGCGATTTTACCAGATTGTATCTTAGTAGATATGGCAGAAGAAGTAAAAGCAAGACATCCTATAATAAGTAGAGAACTAGAATGCGCAATTATTGAAAAAATAAATAAAAAAGAACAAATTATGTTGTTATTAAATCGAAGAGGACACTCAACAACAATTACTTGCTCTAACTGTGGCTTTACCTATCGATGTCCTCATTGTGAAATTTCTCTAACTTATCATAAAAGTAGCAAAAATTTACGTTGTCATTACTGTGGATATACAAAATATATAGATGATTTCTGTCCAAATTGTCATGAAAAATCTTTAAACTACTATGGTTTAGGGACAGAAAAATTAGAAGAATATTTAGAAAATGTTTTTCCAACAGCAAGAATTGTTCGGATGGATAGAGATAGTACAGCAAATAAAGGGATGCATGAGAAAATTACAACGGATTTTCAAAATCATAAATATGACATTTTGCTTGGAACACAAATGATTAGTAAAGGACTCGATTTTCCAGACGTAACCTTGGTTGGGATATTAGACGCTGATGCATCTTTACAAATTCCTGATTACAAAAGCAATGAAAATACATATGCTCTTCTTTCACAAGCCAGTGGAAGAGCAGGAAGAGGAAGTAAAAAAGGTTTAGTGATTATTCAAACCTTTCAACCAGAAAATTATATCTTGCAATGTGTAAAAAATCATACATATGCAAAATTTTATCAATACGAAATGAATATTCGAAAAACATTAAAATATCCACCATTTTACTATCTTATTTTACTCACATTTAAAGGTAGAGATTACTCAGCTGTGAGCACTGAGTCAAATAAAGCAAAAGATTTCTTAGAAAAAAATAAAGCGAAAGAAACAATTATTTTAGGACCGACAACAGCAAATATGTTCTTGGTAAACGGAGTGTATCATTTTGAAATCTTGATAAAATATCGTTTTGATGATAAACTAATAAATACAATAAAAGAGTTAGATGAACTAGTTCTTTTAAATAAAAAAGTAACGATGGATATTGATTTTCATTATTAGAAAGAGGGATGATTAATGAAAAAATTTCATGTAATGCGAGGAGTTCTTTTAGGAGTGGCGATTGCTGCCTCTTCACCAACTGTTGTAAAAGCTGAAGAAACAGGCTTAACTACGAAAGTATCTGAATGGTGGGATGAACTTACAACAGATGAAAACAAAGAGAAAGCTAAAGAAAAAGCATCAGAGATTTGGAATGGGTTAGTAGACTTCAGTCGAGAAGCTGATGAAAAAATAAACGAAAATGTTATTGACCCAATAAAAGAGCAAATCTCATCAACAAATATGTTTAAAAAAGATTCTTTATGGTTGATTGAAAAAAAAGGTGAATTAGAAACGGAAGAAAGTAGATACTTTTTTGTTAACAAAAATATTCCAACCATTCATAAAATTTATTATTATGATAAATACGGAAATGAAGTTGACGAAAGTAGCTTAGAAGCTGTAACAAAATTAGATAAAGAAATGTTTATTTCAGTTACAAATGTTTCAGACGATGCTTTTTTAAAAATGATTTATAAAGACTTAAAAACAGAAAGTATTTATGTGAATTTCCAAGACTATGTTGACGGCAATTTAGAATATAGCATAGAGAATGCAAGCTTAGGAGAGTTTGACAAACAATATATAAGATATCAAGACTGGACAGAACTCTTTAATTTAGACCCTACTCAAGAAAAGATTAGTGTTGATGAATTGAAAGATTGTTTAAATATGCTTGAAAAAAGAGAAAATACATTATCAAGAAGGAGATAACATGAAAGATTTAAAAGTTATTTTTATGGGAACACCGGAGTTTTCTGTTCCTGTTCTAGAAAAATTACTGGAAAATACTCAAGTGGTTTTAGTAGTGACTCAGCCTGATAAGCCAGTTGGAAGAAAGCACATGTTAACTTCAAGTCCTATAAAAAAAATAGCTATGGAAAATAACATCCCTGTTTTTCAACCAGAAAAAATCCGAAAAGATTTTGAACGAGTATTACAAACGCCTTGTGATATTTTAATTACTTGTGCCTATGGTCAAATTATTCCTAAAGAAATATTAGAATATCCGCGTCTGGGATGCATCAATGTTCACGCATCTTTACTTCCAAAATATCGTGGAGGCGCGCCAATCCACTGGTGTCTTATTAATGGAGAAGAAAAAACGGGTGTTAGCATTATGTACATGGCTGAAAAAATGGATGCTGGAGATATTATTGCTCAAGAAGAGTATTTGATTTTACCAGAAGATAATGTTGGAACTTTACATGAAAAATTATCCCGTATTGGAGCCGATTTACTTATAAAGACATTACCAAGCATTATAGCGGGTACAAATAAACGAATAGTTCAAGATGAAAGCAAAGTGACTTTTGGCTACAATATCAAAAGAGAAGAAGAACATGTAGACTTTAATGATTTAGGAAAAAATATCTTGAATAAAATTCGAGGTC
>CALVXT010000104.1 GCA_944371545.1 uncultured Bacilli bacterium
ACAACTTACGGTTATTGTGTGGCTATCTTTAAATCGCATATAAATATTTTTATTTGGTTTTCTAATTATTTCAACATTAAAAATTTTATCATTTAATTTTATTTGCATGTAAACCACCCTATATATAGAATATCACAAAAAAAAGGACTTTAAAAGGTCCATAAACTATTTTTAGAATTGAATAGTTTGAATAATTTATATTCTTTTACTCTGTTTTAGCTATCAGTCTTACTGTTACTGTCCCGCTGAAAGTTTGTCCTTGCTGACTATTTTGATTTTCATTATTTTTATAATCATAAACTAAATAATATGTTGTCTTGGCTAGCGTATCCGTTTCAAAGTCCGTTTGCTCTAAAACAATTTGGCTATTATTTGTTAAAGCTGTTGGGCCATAAACGATTTCTGGGCTACCTGTTATATTAATTTGATCTTCTTTGGTAAAGCCTTCACTTGTCTGAACAAGTTCTCCTTCCTCTCTTACAACATTATTCGCTACTTCATCAGTGGTTTTATAAAGCGTAATTTCGATGTCAGTACCAAAAACATCTGGTAATACACTTGCTAAGTCTATCTCATAAGTTCCTGGTCCTTCTTGAGTTCCTTTTTCAATTGTAAAGGTTTGAACAGCTTTCATTCCAGGATAAACTTCTGTCTCATTAAAAGTTAACTGTCCATTATAGCTGATGCTACCAATTCCACCTGATTGCAGCCCAGTATTATTTTGATTTTCTTTTGTTATGGATGCAGTTAAATATGCATAAGAAGTTGTTAAGCTTACAAGCGCTAGACAACCAACTATAATTCCGATACTTACCCATAGTTTTGTTTTCATAACTTTCCTCTTTCTAGTTTCTATAATAAGTATAATAAAAATGTTTTAAAAATGCAAGATGGCTTTTTTAAAAACCGCCACCACTGACGCCTCCGCCGCCTCCGAAGCCGCCCCCTAATGAACCACCACCGCCAAATCCAGAACCACTGCTTCCTCGACTGCTAGCAATTCTTGAATTAGAAATAGCTGTTTGATTCGAAGTAAAAGAATTATTAATACTATGACTAACCATATGAGCAATATGAAAATCTACATATGATGGATAATACATACTCATTGTTCCTTCTGGTAATTCACTAATTTTTACATTCATAGCTTTTTCAACTTGATCTGCTAACCCAAAAACAGTAGCATAAACTAAATATTTTTCCCATAAAGCAATTTCTGGTAATTCTTTAATATCAAAACGTCCAAAATCTTCTAAAAAATTCTTAAAAGCTTTCCATCTAACATAATCCTCATTTCCTTTTTTTGTTCTTTTACGAATAAATAATGCATAAATCAAAAAAACAAGGCTTAAAGTCATAACAATAATTACCATGACAGAATAAACATCTAAATATGATACATAACATACAATAATTAGTGCGATTAATAGAAGGAAAATGCTACTAACTATTGGTAATCCATTTTTTTCAAAGAAATTTTGTCTTTCTCCATCTTTACGAGCACAATTTTGCCAATTTGTATATGATTTTTGAAAATTTCCAAAGGTGGTTGTTCCTGAAGCATATTTTTTTAATTCTTCAGTTGTAAAGGTATTATCTTTTCCAACTGTTTCAAAAAGAAAATCTAAAAGTACATCTTCTGTATCACTTGCTTTATCTCGATTTATTAAGCTAAAGCGATAATTTTTTTCTTTTTTCTTCTTTTCAGATGGAATTTCTTCTACTTTAATATTTTTCTTATAAATCAAATTTAAAATAGATGCTGACATGGCATTTGGAGTGATATTATGATTCATTAAATAATCTACAACTTCAACATTATAGTCTTCAATAAATTCACGATTATATTTTAGAGTAAATGTGCTTTTGTATTCACGATCAAAGCGAATATACACATAGATCCACCAAGAAATAATTATAACAATGTAGATCGCACAAATAATATATGTTATTGTCATATTTTTTTTAGCTGTTTCACGTGCTTGATTGGCAGCTTGTGCGCGTTCTTCTTCAACTGCAATAATCTGATCTAAAGCTTTTTCTTCAGTTGTTTTTCTAACTAAACTTCTATTCATTAAAGATGCATCAAAGGTTGTTCGAACATCAATGGCAGTGTTTGCATATGTTTTTTTAACAGTAGTTAAAAAAGAAGAGCGATTTAAAAAATCAATATTAGCCGTTAGGTCGCCATGAGTCCATATTCGGAAATTATTACTAGAATCTTCTTTTGGTAAATTCACACGAATTTGTAAGTCTTCAATACTATCTTCAAAATCTTCGCTTAATATTGCAAAATAAAGTTCAGCAACATCTTCATGTAAGACAACCATATCTTCTAATGTATATTCTATTAAAAATGCCACTTTTTCATTTTCTGCTTTATAATACATTTTATATGATTTTCCGTTTTGAATACTTGACTCTACATAATTTCCATTTTGAGCATCTTCTTCATAATAACTTCTTGTTAATGTAACAAATTCTTCATCAAAAGTATCAAAAGAAATTTCTTCATCTATTTTTTTAGCAAAAAGTTTTACATTACTTATTCCTGATCCATTATAAATGGCATCTGCAGCAAAGTTAATTGGAGTATGGTATTCTAAAACCGGATTACGATAAGGAATATTTATCCAATATCCGCTAAAATTCCCATCTAAGACAATAAGTTCTTTGACTTGAAGGTCGCCGTTATCTAATATTGTAGCGTCTACTAAAAAGTTAGTCAGATCGTAGCTAACACGTGCTTCTACAATGATTGGAAGACTTAATAATAACAAAAGCCATAATATTTTTTTCATAGATTTCTCCTTTTTATAAAAAGAAGCTTACTTTTGTAAGCTTAAAATTCCACTTTAACATTTTGTCTTGCTTCTTCTTCAGCTTTAAAGAATTCTTCCATTTTGAATTTAAAAATTGAAGCAATTATGTTAGATGGAAACATTTCAATTTTATTGTTGTACGTTAAAACTGTATCATTATAAAATTGACGTGCTGTTGCAATTTTATTTTCTGTATCTTGAAGTTCTTGTTGTAATTCTAAAAAATTAGTATTTGCCTTTAAATCTGGATAATTTTCAGCTAAAGCGAATAACTTATTTAAAGTATCTGTTAGCATGTTATTTGCTTCCATTTTATCATGTGGTGTCGCGGCAGTTGTATAACTATTACGAGCTGCAATAACTCCTTCTAATGTTTCACTTTCATGTTTTGCATAACCTTTAACTGTACTAACTAAATTAGGAATTAAGTCAAATCTTCTTTTTAATTGAACATCAATTTGACTCCATTGATCACGGACGCGATTTCGTAAATCCACTAATTTGTTATAAGTAGCTGCAATATAGATAATAAGTAATACGATTATTACTAATACTACGATCAACCAAATTGGCATAATCTCTCCTCCTTCATATTATTAGTTTATCATACTTTTTTGTCTGTTGCAATTATCCTTCTAAAACTTCTATAACTGGTCTAATATAAGCTGCTGTATTTGAATTAACATTCTGCATAGAGGTGTTGTAAATTCTAGTCTGAGTATTGTTATTTTTTTCTAAAATGTGAAAAGGTTTCACATTTGCCCATTTATTCGCGTTTGCAGTATTTGATACCTCACTAGTCATCGGTATTCTAACGTATCCAGTTGTTATTAAAGCTCCATCATTAATACTCATTTCAACTAATCTTTCATCATCTAATACTCTTTGCAATGCTTGATGACTATTAAACCATGAGCGAACAACCGCACTGACAATTGTTTGGCCATAATTTTGAGTTTGAATTTGCGTATTTGTTGGATTCCAACTTGGAATACGGTAAAGATTCGTATTTCCTGAATAAAAATAACAATAAAGTTGACCACCAGTTCCTGATGTAGATGCATTATAGCACGCTCTTACTTGACAAGAACTATCATTACAAGTTCCATACATTTGATTGTTTCCTTCTTGACCAATCGCAGCAATTATTTCTTGTCTGGTTAAAGCACGTTGTAATACTAATACAACTTGCATTCCTTTATCTTGAACAACTTGCCAATCTTCATTAGCAAAATTCACAACTTCTCCTATCTCATAGCTTTTTATTTCTAGAGTACTTGTTACAAAACTTTCTTGACCATCGATCTCACTTCGAATATCGTCTTTTATTCTTCCCACTAATACTCGATTGCTTACGCTTGAGGTTAAAATAGTTACCATTAGCATTAAAAAAACTAAGAAAAAAGAATAAATTAAAGATGTCGCAATGAAACCCTTTTTATTTTTCATTTAAATCATTCCCATCTTATTATAACAGAAAAATTATAATAATGGACCAAATAATCTTAAAATTCTTCCAATTAACAATTTAACTTTAGAGTATTCTTTAAAATTTTTAAAAGTAATCTCTCGACAATTTTGTAAAGTAGATAAAAAATCTTGACTCATTTTTTGGATTTCTTTCACTCTATATAAGTATACTCCATCTTCAAAATGTAGAAAGAAGCTTCGGTAATCCAAATTAATTGTACCGATTAAAGCCTTGTTTTCATCGGCAATCATCATTTTTGCATGAGTAAAGCCTGGGGTATATTCATAAATTTTTACTCCAACACGCAGTAAATCTGGGTAAAATGTTTTGGCAACATAATTCACAAATTTTTTGTCGGGAATTCCAGGCAAAATTAAACGGACTTGAATGCCTTTTAAAGCGGTGTGTAAAATTGTATTAAAGAAGTCTCCGTCAACTACAAAATATGGCATGATGATATCTACTTTTTCATGAGCATTTTCTAGGATATGCAAATAATTTTCTTTTCCGATAGGCTCATTATCTAGTGGAGCATCGCCAAAAGGAATCAAATATCCTTCGCCTTTTTCCTTGTGTTCTCGCTTATAGAAAGTATAGTTTTCAAAATCATTTTTTTCATCAATATTCCACATTTCTAAAAATAGTAAACACAAGCTATTCACAGCATTTCCTTT
>CALVXT010000105.1 GCA_944371545.1 uncultured Bacilli bacterium
GATAAAATATGTATGTAAGAGTAGGAGGGTCATCCATGAGCATTGAATTTATAATCATTCTTGGTATAGCATATTATATCGTAACCGTTGCTTTAATTATTGTCACTCTAAACTTATTAAATAAAAGGGACAAAACAACAATTCGAAAACAAATGGATGATTTAGAAAGAGATAAAAATTTGATTATCTCTGCTTCCTTAATTGCCGAATTAAATAAAGTAGAGCCTTTGATTAGCAATTCTAATATGAAAGATACCTTGGCTCTTTGGCAAAAAAGATTCACAAAAATCAAAGAAAGCGATGTTCCAAGAATAACAGATGCACTTCTTGAAGCAGAGGAGCTTTATGCTAAAAAAGATTATAAAACTTTAAAAAAGAAATTATCTGAAATTGAAATGGATATCTATTATGTAAGAACAAAAGCTAATTTTTTATTAGATGAAATTAAAGAAATTACTTTAAGCGAAGAAAGAAATAGAGAAACAATTACAAAATTAAAAGCAAGTTATCGTGAAATTTTAAGAAAATATCAAGATAATAAAAATGATTATAGTTTAGTTTCTTCTCCATTAGAACTTCAATTTGAAAATGTTGACAAACTTTTTAGTGCGTTTGAAGTAGCCATGGAAAATAAATCTTATCAAGAAGTAAGTAAAATTGTTAAAGCAATAGATGATTTAATTGGTAATTTAAAACTCGTTATTGACGAAGCTCCAACAATTATTATGTTGGGGAAAAATATCATTCCAAGAAAAATTACAGATATTACAAATATTAGTAAAAAAATGGAAAAAGATGGATTTAATTTAGATTATTTAAATATTCCTTATAATGTGACTGAATCAAGCAAGAAAATTACCGATATTTTTCAACGTTTAAATGTTTTAAATATAGAAGATTCTATTTTTGAGTTAAAAACAATGTTAGATTATTTTGATTCTATTTATAATGAATTTGATAAAGAAAAAATTTCTCGAAAAATATATAACGATTATTTAAGAACCATTTTGATTAAAATTACAAAATTAACCAAAATAAATGATACTTTATTAAAAAGACTTGATGACATAAAGTATAGTTATGATTTAAATGATGAAGATGTGGAAGTAGTATTTACTATAAAAGAAGAGCTTGCTAGTGAACGCGGGGAATACGATGATATTATTGATGATGGCAGAAGCAAAAAATCTTCTTATTCGCACTTAGGAAAATTGATGGAACTTTTAAATATTAAAGTTTTAAAAACAGAAGAAAAATTAGAAGTAGCTTTACGTAGTCTAGGAAGTTTAAAAGAAGACGAACTAAGAGCTAGAGAACAATTAGATGAAATGAAACAGATTTTGGAGTCTGCAAAATCTGGAATAAAGTCCTTCAAATTACCAATGATTCCAGAAAACTATTTTGTTGAACTAGGAGAAGCAACAGAAGCCATTGCCAATATGGTTCAAGAACTAGAAAAAACACCAATCTCGATTAAAGTATTAAATACAAGAGTAGATACAGCAAGAGATTTAGTGCTAAAAGTGTATAACACAACAAAAGAAACAGTAAAAACAGCAAAAATGGCTGAAACGGCAATTGTTTATGGAAATCGCTATCGACCAATAAATACCGAAGTGGATATTGGACTTTCGAAAGCTGAAAAGTTGTTTTTTCAAGGTAAGTTTAAAAATGCTTTAGAAACAGCTATTCATGCTATTAATATTATCGAACCAGGAATCTATAAAAAATTAATGGATGAATATCAAAATTAAAAAGGAGTAGCAACCAATGAAGAAGTTAATGATTGATTTAGATGAAACCATATGTCAGGGAGGATATCTAGAAGCGGTAAACGAATACTTAAAAACGGATTATAAGTACACAGATATCCCTCATTACTATGTTGAAGATGTCATGGATGAAGAAGAAAAGGAGAAATTTTTAGATTATTTTTACCAAAATATCAACATCTATAAACATGCTGAGATTATGCCAAAAGCCTTAGAGGTGATTGAAAATCTTTCAAAATATTATGAAATTTATATTGTGACAGCTTTTGTAGATAAAAGACGAGTAAAAGAAAGTAGTATTATGGCTAAATATAAATATGAATGGATTTTAGAAAATATGCCATATATTGACCCCAAAAAGATTATTTTAACAGGGTCTAAAGATGTGATTATGTGTGATATTAAAATAGATGATAAAGTGGCGAATTTAAAAGGATATGGAGAAACAAAATTATTGATAGACCAACTTCATAATCAAAAATATTCATTTGAAGAATTAGAAAAATTAGGAATTAGAAGAGTTTATGATTGGGAACAAATTCGTTCGATTTTAATAAAGGAAAGTGAAGAAGTATGATTTATTTAGATTATTCAGCAACCACACCTGTTGCTTATGATGTTTTAGAGTCTTATACAAGAGCGACGAAAGATTTTATGGGAAATCCAAATTCTTTACATAGCTTAGGCGTGAAATCAAAAGCCTTAATGCATAGTGCAGTAAAACAAATCAGTGATATTTTTAACGTATTAGAAAGCGAAATTACTTTTACAGCCGGAGCTACAATGTCTAATAACCTAGCTTTAATTGGTACAGCCTTAGCAAATATGAAATATGGAAATCACATATTAGTTTCTAAATTGGAACATCCTTCTATTTATAGTATTTGTAAATATTTAGAAAACATCGGTTTTGAAATTGGCTACATCGATAATACAGAGGAAGGATTAATCGATTTTGAAAATTTAAAGCATCAAATGCGGGATGATACCATTCTTGTAAGTGTCTGTGCAGTAAACAGCGAAATGGGAATCAGACAACCTTTAAAAATGATTCGCCAAATCATCAAAAAAGAAAATCCTCATACATTTTTACATAGTGATATGACTCAAGCTTTAGGAAAAATTCCTGTAAATTTCCATGATGTGGATTTAGCAAGTGCAACTGCTCATAAAATTTATGGGCCAAAAGGAATCGGGCTATTTTATAAAAATAGTCGAGTACCATTTACTCCTCTTTTATATGGAAGTGGTCAAACAAATATGTATAATCCAGGAACACCTCCAGTTCCATTAATTGTAGCTTTTTCCAAAGCCATTCGCTTAGCAACCGTTGATTTAGATAAAAGAGAAAATTTTATCAAAAGATTAAATGAAAAAATTGTAAATGAATTAAAAAAGTATGATGGAATAAAAATCAATCAAACAAAAATTTGTATTCCACAAATTCTAAACATTTCTTTTGAAAATATTAAAGCTGAAACATTTTTACATGCTCTAGAAGAATATGAAATATATGTTAGTACAAATACAGCATGTTCAAGTGGAGAAATTTCTACTGCAGTCATGGCCGTTTATAATGATAAAAAAAGAGCCTCTAGTACTTTGAGAATCAGCTTATCATATTTAACAACAACAGATGAAATCAATAAATTTCTTTCATGTTTTCGATTAGTTTATGAAAAATTAAGTTTATTAAAAAAAGAAGAATAACCAAAAAATATTTTGACACCAAAACGGTGTTTTTCTTTTCTTTTTGTTAAACTTTTGCTATAGTACTAGAAGTTAGGAAGTGTAAGTATGCAAAAAATCATCATGCTAAAATATGCTGAATTAAATACAAAAAAGGCTAATATTGGAATGTTTCTCCATATTTTAAAACAAAATATTGAAGAGAAAATTGGAAATTTTGCAAATATAGAATTTGATAAGGGAAGAATGTTTATAAAAACAGAAGAAGAAAATTATTCTTTTGTTTTAAATTCATTAAAGAAAATTTTTGGCATTCATGAAATAGAAGTAGGGTATCAAATTGAAAACACAAAGATGTCTTTAATTGAAGAAAGTTTAATAAAAATTATTCAAAACAAAGATTTTCAAACTTTCAAAGTAGAAACAAAAAGAAGTGATAAAAACTATCCTTTAACAAGTTTAGAAATCAGCAAACACTTAGGCGGAATCATTTTAAAAAATAAAGAAAATATTAAAGTTGACGTTCAAAATCCAGAAGTAATTTTTTATGTAGAAATAAGAAAAGACCATGCATATATTTATTCGGAAAAAATTAAAGGTTTAGGTGGTTATCCAGTTGGGACTTTAGGAAAGGGATTATTAATGCTATCCGGAGGAATTGATAGTCCAGTTGCTGGATATTTAGCTATGAAAAGGGGCGTTAAAATTGAAGCAATTTATTTTGAAAGCCCTCCACATACGAGTGTTGAAGCCAAAAATAAAGTAGAAGCTTTAGCTAAAATCATCAGTGAATATGCAACTCCGATAAAAATACATGTCATAAACTTCACAAAAATTCAAGAAGAAATTTATAAAAATATTCCTCATGAATATCTAATAACCATAATGCGTCGAATGATGTATCGAATTTCTGAAAAAATAGCTTATCGAAACAATTGCAAAATCCTAATTAATGGCGAGTCTATTGGCCAAGTAGCAAGCCAAACACTTACTTCTATGGCAGCAATTAATGAAGTTGTAAGTATTCCAGTAATAAGACCAGTAGCTTGTTTTGATAAATTAGAAATCATTGCTTTAGCTAAACAAATAGGCACATATGAAACAAGTATTTTACCATTTGAAGATTGTTGTACGATTTTCGTGCCAGAACATCCAGTAATTAATCCAGAGAAAGAAAAATGTCTTGAATATGAAAAACTTATACCATATGAAGAATTAATAAAAGAAGCCTTACAAACCGAAACAGTTTTAACAAACCAAACAAAAAAGGAATTTGAAGATTTGCTCTAGTGTCAAAAAAACGTAAATTGACATGGGGGGGGGGGTATCATGATAAAATTATAATAGGAAACTATAGTAATTTTTTTTAATGTTTAAGAAA
>CALVXT010000106.1 GCA_944371545.1 uncultured Bacilli bacterium
GATGGATAAAAAAAGAATACTTACTGACATTGTAATAGATATTGTTTTTTTAATTATCTTCATTTGTCTATCCTCCTTTTATTCGACAATATTATACCATATTTTCTATATATCACAAAATCCTTGTCTTTTTTTTATTGTAAATAAACTATCAAATATTGAGTATTTCTTTAATTTATTATATAATTTTAGATAGATATTTTATTTGAATATGAAAGGGTGTTTTATGAAAGTATTTTTCTCAAAACTAAAAAAAGCAAATATTGTAATGAAAATATTTTATTTTTTATCTCTAATTCTTTATTGGGTTAGTTATGGATTTTTTTGTAAAAGCATTTTATCTCTAGCAGGTATTGAAACCGTTATTCGAATTGTCGTATTAATTTTTGCTGCAATCTTTGGCATTATCTATACTATATTCGGACTTACAAAAATGTTTCAACATAAAAAAGTTGGATTTATTATTCTAACTGTATTTACGATTTTATTCTCGGCGGTATTTGGTTTTGCCTCTTATTATATTGATCGTTTATATAATAAGCTTGAAAATTTTACGGCTAAAGAAACTAGTATTTATACGACAGCTATTGTAACTCTTACTTCTACAAATTTTGATGAAAATAGCACAATTGGTATGATTACTGATGAAGAAGATCGTACAGGATATATTTTACCAATAGAAATGATTAGTAAAAATAATCTTAATAATCCAATTGAATATTATGGTACTACTTTAGAAATGCTTGATGCTTTATACGCTGGTGAAATTGATGCCATTTTTGTTAATAAAGATTATGTTACTTTATATAGTAGTGAAGAAAAATATCAAAATATTGCTTCTGAAACCAAAATTGTTCAAGAATATTCTAAAGAAATGAAAACTGAAGAAAGTGAATTATTAGTTAGTACTAAAAGTCTTACAGAACCATTTACCGTTTTAGTAATGGGTGTTGATTCTGAATCTACTAATGGACTAGATGCCAATGCTGCTTTTAATGGCGATACATTAATTTTGGTTACTTTTAATCCAAAAACTTTGACAGCTACAATGTTTAGTATTCCAAGAGATTTATATGTACCTATTATTAGTAGCTCAGGTAGAAATTTAGGTTTGAGTAAAATTAATTCTTCAGCAGCTTATGGAACCGCTAGCACCGTAAATACTGTTGAAAATTTAACAAATATTGAAATTGACTATTTTGTTAAAGTAAATTTCCAGGGAGTTATTGATTTAGTCAATGCTTTAGGTGGAATTGATGTTGAAGTTGAAGCTCCTGATTATCCTCCTTATATTAGAACTTATGGAGAAGGAAGACTTTGTGAAAGTGGTGCTGATCGAACCTATACAAACATGGTTTGTATGAACACTGGTTGGCAACATCTTAACGGAGAACAAGCTTTAGCTTATGCTCGTAACCGTCATGGTTTTTATGAAAGTGATATTGCTCGTAACCGTCATCAACAACAAATTATTGAAGCAATTGCTAAAAAGGTTGTTCAGACATCAAGTTTTAGTGATTTTGAAAATTTGTTAGATACTATTAGCAAAAATATTGCTACAAATATGAGTACGTCTCAAATATTATCTTTCTATCAATCTTTAAAAGGAATGTTAGTTCGAGCTTTAAGTGGAGACGACTTCATTGAAATTAAAAAAATGCAACTTACTTATTTTAGTTTTACAAATATGTATGGTTTATCCTGTTTAGGATATTATGAAGGTAGTTTAGATGCTATTACAAATGCCATGGAAGAAAATTTAGGATTAACTACTCCAGAAACGATTAAAACTTTAAGTTATGATTATTCTGTTGATTATGAACAAGATAGTGAAACTATTGGTAAAGGAGTTTATTCTGGAGGTAAGGTTCCTGATAGTTCTGTAACAAATCCATCTACACCTGAAGAGTCAGATCCTCTTGAAGATCCTGATCCAGTTGAAGATGATCCTACAGAACCTAGTGAAACTCCTGAAGATCCAGATTCTAATGAGGATCCTGATAATGAAACTGATCCAGAAGATCCTGATATTCCAGGTACTCCAGGCGATGAGCCTACAGAACCTGGTGAAACTCCTGATGATCCAGATTCATCTGATGAGAATACTGGTGATGGAGAAGATCCTGTTACTCCAGGAGATGGTGAGGATAACACTCCTAGTACTCCAGGTGAACCTACTGAGGAAAATTAGAACTTTGCAAATTGCAAAGTTTTTTGTTGCAAAAAAAAGAAAACTTATTTGTTCTCTTCTATATATTTTTTAATATTTTCACTACTTTTAGCATTTAAAGTAAAGTCAGAAAACTTTTTTGCACGAAATAAGGGATATGCTGCACAACCAATCATCGCTGCATTATCTGTGCAATATAAAATGTTTGGAACATGAAATGTTACTTGATATTTATCACAAAGCTTTTGCATTTCTTCTCGAAGATACTTATTTGCTGATACACCACCAGCTAGAATCATGTTTTTTATTCCTGTCTTTTTAAATGCTAATTCTACTTTTCTTAATAACTCGTCAATAGCTGTTGTTTGAAATGAATTTGCTAAATCAGAAATACGGATTTCATGATTTCTTTGTTTTTCGTTATGAACTAAATTAATCACATAGCTTTTTAATCCACTAAAACTAAAATTAAAATTCTCTTCTTTCATGGGCGTTGGAAGTTGGTAAGTATTTTGACCCTTTAGTGCTTCTTTTTCAATATTAGGACCTCCTGGATATGGCATGCCTAAAACTCTGGCTACTTTGTCGAATACTTCACCAATTGAGTCGTCTATGGTACTTCCTAAGATTTCCATTTCTGATTCGCTTTTTAAAATAAGTAAATCCGTGTGGCCTCCGCTTACTACTAATGCAAGTGTAGGATAGGTTATATCATGTTCAATGTTGTTGGCATATATATGTCCCATTGTATGATTTACTGCAATTAACGGTTTATTATATACGAGAGAAAGTGTTTTAGCACATTCAATTCCTACTAATAGACTTCCTAACAATCCTGGTGCATAAGTTACGGCAATGGCATCAATATCTTCCATTTTACCAGAAAATTTTTTTAGCGTTTCTTCTAAAACTAAAGTAATACTTTCTGTATGCATTCGACTAGCTATTTCGGGAACTACTCCGCCAAAATTTGCATGAGTCTTTATTTGCGTTGCAATAGTCAAAGATTTTACTTCTTTCCCATTTTTTACTATTGCCATAGAAGTTTCATCACATGAAGTTTCTATAGCAAGAATGTTCACATCCTTATTCATTTTCTATCACTCTTTCCATAACGTAAGCATCTTTTTTTCCATAATACTTTTTTCTTGTATGGATAATTTTAAAGCCAAATTTTTCATAAAGGTTTATAGCAACATCATTATCAACTGCTACTTCTAATAAAAAAATCATTTTTGGAGAAGAATTAGATATCATTCTATCTATTAGATTGGATGCTATTTTTTGATTTCGATATTTCTTATCCACAAAAATATCTACGATGTCTGTTGAATCTTCAATCGTTGTATATATTAAAAATCCGAGTATTTTTTCATTTTGTTGATAAACTAAAATATGAAAATATTTTTCTTTTATTAGTTCTTTTAAATTGTATTTTTGTTGATAATTCTCATGCAATTGTTCTCCTAAATTATAAATTTGTTCAAAATCTTTACCTTCAGCTTCTCTTATCATTTTCTACCTCAATTTTTTTTACATAGAAAGGATTTACTACATGGGGATTTGTTTCTTCTTTTTGATGAGCAAATACAATTAAATTTTCGTAATTTATTTTGTCACCAAAAACTATATTTTTATTTAAAGCCCAACTATCAAATTCACTTGTTTTTATATATTCATATTCGATAATTTGCTTGTTTTCTATCTTCCCAATATAATACCCATTTTTTTCGTTTAAAACAAGATACTCTTGATTTTGAATGGTATCCAGATATAATTCTAAACTTGTTATCATTCTAATCGGGATATTTAATGTAAATGCTAAGGTTTTAGCGATTGTCACACCTATCCGAACGCCTGTGAATGAGCCTGGTCCATTTACCACGACAATGTCATTAATATCTTTAATATCTAGTTTAGATTCTGTTAATAACTCAACTAATAATGGCATGCATATTGTACTGTGATCTTTTCGCTCTTTACTCTCTTTTTTTTTCATTAATTTCTCATCTGTATATATGGCTAAAACCACAACTTCACCATGAGTATCAATAAATAACGTGTTCATAACTACTCCAATCTATCTGTGTATGTAGTATACTTTTTTTATACTTGTTTGTCAATTAAAAAAGCCCTATTATCATAGGACAGAATTACAAACATCTTCGTAAATTTTTCCGTGAGGTTTAAAGATTAAAATTCGTGTATTTTCATCTACAAAGCGGAAGTTTATATCTAATCTTTCTTCAGGTAGTTCATCTTCAATCATATCAGCCCATTCGATTATAGTTATTCCACCTTTATTGAAATAATCTTTAATACCAATGTTATCTTTATTATCTTCTAAACGATAAACGTCCATATGATATAACGGAAGTTCACCTGTATCATACTCTTTTACGATATTAAATGTAGGAGAGGTTATTGTCTCCTCAATGCCTAATGCTTGAGCAAATCCTTTAGCAAAAACTGTTTTTCCTGTCCCTAGCTCCCCGTTTAAGCAGATGACCATATTTGGAAATTTTTCACTTTCAATATTTTGCGCTAATTCAAGCGTATCCATTTCATCTTTTGATGTAAATTTATAATCCATTTTTATCACCTAAAGTTATTTTAATATAGCATATATCTAATTGCAATAAATACTTGTTATTTCGTCAGAATTT
>CALVXT010000107.1 GCA_944371545.1 uncultured Bacilli bacterium
TGAATGGCCAGAAAATTCAAGTCAAGCGTACATTTTAAGTTCAATAACAACAGACATGAACAATGATGCAGAAACAAAGGTTGAAGAAGTAGAAGGAAACTTTGTAATTAAATCAAAAGTAAATTATCCAAATAATCCAGAATTATCTTATCAAAAAATTACTGTGGATAAAGATAACAAAATCAAAAAAACAGAGATCTATGATGAAAAAGATGCTTTAAAAATGAAAGTAACATTTACAAGCGTGGAATACAATACCAACTTAAAAGAGGATGACTTCAAACTAGAACAATATATAAAAGAAGATACAAACACGAAAGATACAGAAAACAATCAAACGAATAATCAAAATAAAAATGAAGAATGTACAGATGAAGAAACTTGTAAAGAACAACAAGAGTGTACCGGTGATGACTGTGAAACTGACAATGCTCCATGCGAAGGAGATGCTTGTGACGAAGAAACAGGAGCTATTGAAAATATCTTGTATCCATTATATGTTCCAAGCAACACCTATTTATCAAGCAGTGATCGTGTTGAAACAGATATTGGAGATCGAATAATATTAACATTTGGAGGAGAGAAAAACTTTGTTCTTGTTGAAGAAAAAGCAGTTATGGCCGAAGAATTTGAAATAATACCGGTTTATGGAGATCCGTTAATTGTAAATGACATAATCGGGGCTCTAGGAGCAAATTCTCTAACTTGGACAAAAGATAATATAAGCTATTATTTAGCTGGAAATGATTTAACCACTGCTGAACTCTTAGCAATTGGAGAAAGCGTTGGCTACAATAATCAAACAGTAAGTGCAGAGAAATAACATCTCTGCTTTTTTTCGAAAGAATAAATTGCATTTTTTCAAGCTTTTATGTATAATACCTTTAGGTGAAGTGAAATGAAGAAACAAAAAATCGTATATAAAACAGAAGAATTTGAAGAAATGAAAAAATTTGTAATCGTATTAATTGTGGTAATCATCTTAATTGTAGGAATTTATTTTATAAGTAAGGCAGTTATAAAAAATAGTGCATCTCTTCTTACATATCAAGACGGAGAAATAGAGACAGATACAATTATTGTAGGAACTTTATTAAATAGACCAGAGGATGAGTATTATGTATTAGCCTATGATAGTACATCAAATCAAGCTTTGGCTTACACAACATATGCAAGCTATTATACAAGTGAACAAGAAAAACCAATAAAAGTTTATTATTTAAATTTACATGAAGGATTTAATCAGGCATACTATGTAACCGAAGGAAGTAATCCAAAAGCGACAAAAATTTCAGACTTAAAAATAAAGGATGGAACTTTAATTCGTGTAAAGAATGGTAAGATAGCTGAATATATTGAAGGAACTGAAAAAATTGCTGCAGAATTAAAAGTAGAGGAGAAGTAACTCCTCTTTTCAAATGCCAAAAAATATGATAAGATTCTGTAAGGTAAGGTGATAAATTTGAAAAAAGTCTTTCAAGGATTCTCTTTAAAAAAGGTAAGCATAATAATCGTTATTACAGCAATCGTAACAAGCTTAACAACCGGAATTATAATATATAACAATAATAAAGTGGTTTTAGGCGGTGCAGATTGGATTAAAGATGAAGCTTTACAAGAATTTTTAAAAATTTATAATAGCCTAGATGAAGACTATTATGAAGATATTAATAAGACAGAAATGGTGGATGCAGCAATATCTGCAATGGTAGATTATTTAGGAGAAGAATATTCTATTTATTTAAATCAAAATGAAACAGATAATTTATCAGACCAATTAAGCGGAAAATTTACCGGGATAGGAGTTTCAATAGGCGTGGGAAATACAATTGTGAAAGTCTATGAAGATACTCCAGCCAGTCGTGCAGGTATTGAAGCAAATGATGTTATTATAAATATAAATGGAACGGATACTGAAGGAAAAACGACTGCTGAGGTAGCAAATATGATTGATAAAACAAAAGAAAATACAATTATTGTAAACCGTAATGGAGAGGAATTAAATTTTCAAGTAACACCTGAATCTATTAATGAACCGTTAACAACGACAACCTATCAAAGAAATGACCAAAATATTGGATATATTTATGTTGAAGCATTTACAAATACAGTAGGAGAGGAATTTAAAAAATCTTTAGAAGAACTTGAATCGCTAAATATAAATAGTCTAATTATTGATTTGCGTGGTAATACTGGAGGATATTTAAAAGGGGCTACAGACATTGCAAGCATGTTTGTTGAAAAAGGAAAAGTACTTTATATGTTAGAAAATAAAGATTCAAAAGAATCTTATTATGATGAAACAAATGAACGAAGAAATCTACCTGTAATCGTTTTAATTGATGGTGGATCAGCCAGCGCTAGCGAAGTTTTAGCTGGAGCCTTAAAAGATAGCTATGGAGCTACCCTAGTTGGAAAATTATCTTATGGCAAAGGAAAAGTTCAACAAACAAATAAATTAGAAGACGGAAGTATGGTTAAATATACAATAGCTAGATGGCTAAGACCAAATGGAGAATGTATTGATGAAATAGGAATACAACCGGATTATGAAGTCGAATTAGAACAAGATGAAGAAGGAAACTTTATTGATACACAATTAGAAAAAGCATTAGAACTATTAAGTTAGTTCTTTTTTATTGATCAAAAATTTTGTATAATAAAATAAGAAAGCGGAGTAATTATGAATATAAAAAAAGGAGACAGATTAAAAATAGAATGCTACAAACACAATGGATATTTAGATCGAACAAGTGATGAGGCAACGGTCATCTATGTCGATCAAGATTCTTTAGTTGTAGCAAATAATCATACAAAGTTAACAGAACATGACGGAAAGAGTCATACTACAAATGAACCAGCAGTATTATTTTTTTATAAAAATAAATGGTACAACATAATAGGACAATTAAAAAAGAATGGATTATTCTATTATTGTAATATTGCCACACCGTATATAATTGATGGAAAAACCATAAAATATATTGACTACGATTTGGATTTAAGAGTTTTTCCAGATGGTGGCTTTAAAGTATTAGACCGAAATGAATATCGTTATCATAAAAAGATTATGAGATATACAAAAGAATTAGATTTAATTATTGAAAAATCTTTACAAGAATTAATTGAATTAAAAAAAGCCAAAAAGGGAGCATTTGGGCCAAATGTGGTGAATGAGTATTATAAAAACTTCAAAGAAATAGAAGAACAGGAGCAAAACAATGATTGATAAAATTTTAAATTGGCAATCAGGGAGTGATATAGAAGAATGAGAAAAAACATTGTTAGAATCCAAAAATCCGCGTAATTTATATATTGCATCACATTATATTAAAGATCTGGATATAGAAAAAATAGAAAATGAGTTACTAAATCTTCAAGATGAAAAATATCTTCACAATTTTTTCAGAGAAAACAAAGTTTTGAATAATATGGAATACTTAAAAAGAATAATAGATTTTAAAGACCCTAGAGCACTCTATAATGTTGCCTATGAAAAAGAAAATTTGAACACACAAGAATGGGTAGTAATTACGGAAGCTTTAATTGATATAAAAAATGATTATTATATAAATAAATTGTTTTATTTTTATTTTATCATTTTAAAAAAAGAAGACGCCCAAATGATTCAAGTTGTAAATAATTATTTAAATAAAGAATTATCTAAAAAAGAAATTGAAGAATATTTAATAAAAGTTCGTAAGAGAGAGAATGAAAAATACTCAAAACCAGAAAATTTTACAAATAACAGCAGTGAAAGAAGCGAAAATATAGTTCCGGATATGGTGGTTTTACACTTTACCAGTAACGCAAGACGAGCAATAAAAACATTTTATGATCCAGAAAGTTTTTCGTCCTGTCATTTTGTGATAGATGAAAAAGGAAATACATGGAACATAGTTCCTTTAGAAAAAAGTGCATGGGCTCACGGAACATCTATAAATGAGGACAGTAATAATTTTTACAAATTTACAAAAAGTAAAATTGTAATGTCCAGATTAGAAAATGCTAATGATTATACTTATTCCATAATTTTAGAAAGTTTTGATGGAAAAGTAACTGAAGGACAATATCAAAGCCTTATAGATATATTAAAAGAAATAAACAATTTTTCAAAGAAAAAATATAATAAAGCATTAATAATAGATAGAGAACATATAGTAGGATATAATGAAATAAATTCAATTATTATTGGAGAATATCCATATAAATATTTTGATTTTAAAAAAATGTTAAGAGATCTAAACTCTTAATTTTTTTAGTAAAGAAAGAAAAAATCAAAAAAACACAAAATTTTACAATTTATGCTTGCATTCATCTAAACTATGTTGTAGAATGAAACACGTGTTTTGAAAGACACGAACAGCAAAAAACAATAAATTGTAACAAATTGTAAAAAAATTAAAAAAAATTGCAATTTATGCTTGCATTTACATATACTTTGATGTAGAATGTAAAACGTGTTGAGGAAAGACACAAGAGTTTAAACCAAAAAATGCTTACTTCATTTTTTATTAAATGTAAAGCAAAAAACAAAAAATAAAAAAAATGTCAAAAAAGTGTTGACAAAGTAAAATTGATTTGGTAAACTCATATTGCACTTGACAAAAAAAGAAGTGTGAAAACGATCTTTGAAAACTAAGTAAAAAAGTCAATTTGAGTAGCTTAGATTAAACTTATAAATAATTTTTTATTGAGAGTTTGATCCTGGCTCAGGATGAACGCTGGCGGCATGCCTAAGACATGCAAGTCGAACGCGAGGGC
>CALVXT010000108.1 GCA_944371545.1 uncultured Bacilli bacterium
TATCATTTTCCTCTTGAACTTTAAAAGCACCAACAAATTGAGGTGAACTATATACATAAACAGAGATTTCATCACCAATAGAAACTTCTACATTCGAAGCAAAATCAATTTGATTTAAAGTAACACCCACTGTATCCAGTTCTTCATAAGTCTCTAGCATTTCCTCAGTATCAGCTGGTAAAGAAAAATTCTCTTTTGGCGTAGTAACAGTACCCGGTAAATCATTCCCATCATTTTTCTTTGAAACTCCAAATACAACTAAAACTACAGCTATAGCAACAATAAGCAAAACTCCTATAGTCACCAAAGTAATCTTTAAAGATTTACTCATTTTCTTCTTTTCATTATTCACATAAACCACACTCCAACTTAATACATTATCACAATAAAAATTAAAAAGACTACGAAATATTTTTTCGTAATCTATATAGTTTCAAACAGATATTTTTATTGGATTATATTCCAAAGTATAAGCATTTTCTTTTAAAGCTTTTAAAGTAGCCATAACTTGTAACATTTTCTCATCATCTTTGTATATTTGAATTAACTTTTCTAAATCAAAACAAACAAATGGATAAAGTAAATATTCCAAAGAGTTTGAATTAGAGAAAACTTCTTCATTACAATCATATAAATAATCCAAATTGATTAAATAATCATAGGTAATTTTTCCATCGTTATCTAATCTTTCTCTTTTTGAAACAAATTCTTGTGAACAAAAAGAATCTAAATGTCCAAAATGAAAATTAAAGCGATTTAAGTTTTCTGGAATCAAATCGTTTTTTTCATAAAACCAACAACACATAGAGCCACTATTTAAAACAGTCTCAGAAATTGTAGGATAATTAGAAATAGAAAAAATTATCATATTATATACTTGTTCCTTTAACTTCTCTGCATCGTCTTCAGAAAAATATATACTTTTTTTATCTAATTCCACCATATCAATTCCTGTGATTTTTTCAATCACATCATTTAAATAAGGCATATTAGAAAACAAAATATCGCGAATTGCTTCAAATGTAATGACTTTTCGCACTTCCTTATTTTCCATAAAATCACCCCCTGACCTAAGAAAGTGAAATTTATTATAGAGAGAAAAAAGAAAAAAACTAGCGATTCGACAAAGTATGTCAAAATTAGCTAGTTTTTAATTATTCAACAGATTTTAAAGAATCAATCATATTAATCTTTCTTAAAATAAAATAAGTAATAAATTGAACAACAATGGTAAACAAAGTCATAATTAAGAAAGTATATAAATAGCTTAAACCATAAATATCTTTAACAAACAAAATTTCATCTGTTTCGGCAACCGTCATAACGAACTGATTTAATAAAACACCAAGCCCCAAACCAATTAAAATACCAAAGATTGTCAAAACCAATGTTTCTCGATAAACATAGGCTGATACTTCTTTATCATGGAAACCAAGTACTTTCAAAGTTGCAATCTCCCTTGTTCGTTCACTAATATTAATGGTAGTTAAATTATATAAAACAGTGATTGCTAAGAATGTTGAAAATCCAAGAATAAGTAAGACAATGTCATTCATACTGCGAATAATATCTTGAAACATATCCATGCTGTCCGTTATATATTGAACACTACTAAAATGACCAGAATCTAATAAAGAATTACCTACTTCACTAATCTTACTATCATCCATAGTAGTCATGACGGCATTATAACTTTTCTTTCCAAAAATTCGTTCGTAATAAACATCACTCATATATACATAATGATTAACATAATTTTCACTAATACCAGAAACCTTCAAAACAAAAAGTTCATTTTCACTATTACGAATTCCAAATGTATCGCCTATAGATACATTTAACATATCGGCTGTTTTAGAAGAAAGAATTACTCCATTATCATCAAGAGTTAAAGAAGTTCCATCAGTTGACCTTAAATGCAAAAAGTTTGGAACAGAAGTAACATCTTGAAAAGCCATTAAATAAATATCAATATTTTTATTATTAGCATTAAAGGTAAAAGTTTCCATATTCAAAAATCCATAATGCTCAACATCGCTTAATAGACTTGTGACCTCATCACTTACTTCACTAGTCTCTTCATCTAAAAAGAAAATTGCATCATAAATTTCAATATCTCCAAATTGTTTATCCATTAAAGAACCTATACTATCTTGAATACCAAATCCTGTAAGAAGTAAAGCTGTACAACCTGATATACCAATTAAAGTCATAACAATTCTTTTCTTATAACGGAATAAATTTCGAACAGTAACTTTCCAAGTAAAACTTAAACGTTTCCATAAAAAGCGAATTCTTTCTAAGAAAACCTTTTTTCCCATCTTTGGAGCTTCTGGTCGAAGCAAATTCGCTGGCATATATTTAAAATTACGATTAGCGGTAATATAAGTAACTAAACTCATTGCTCCAAAACAAACTACTGCAATAATAAGGCTCATAATCAAATTGAAAGAAACTTCTAAATCTGGTAAAACAAACATCGATACATATACGCGGTAAATAATAATCGGTACAATCAAATAACCAACAGTTAATCCTAAGGCTAAACCAATCGTTGTTGCCAAAAAAACATAGAAAAGATAACTACAAATAATTTTGGCTTTAGAATATCCTAAAGAAATAAATAAACCTATTTCTCCTCGTTCTTCCTCAATCATTCTTGTCATGGTATTCATTCCCATTAAGAAAGCAACAAGAATAAAGAAAATTGGAAACACTGCTGCAATGGAATCAACTTTAGTTGCTGAATCAATAAAAGTAGTATATCCTGGATTATCTTCTCTATCAAACAAATACCAAACAGGTTTTTCTAAATTAGCAACTTCCTCTCTGGCATCCGCAATTTCTTGTTCAGCCTGAGTTATCTCAGCTAAATATGTTGCATAACCAGACTCATAACTTGCTCGTCCAGCCGAAAGTTCAGCCTCTCCATTAAGAAGTTCTTGACGCGCATCATTTAAAGAAGCCAAAGAAGAATTATATTGTTGATTCCAAGTAGCTTTTCCAGCTTCTAATTCTTTCCTTCCGTTTTCTAAAGTAATCTGTGCATTTTGAATTTCTTTTAACCCATCTAAAGAAGTCTGTAAAGTTTGTAACTGAGCACTATACATTTTATACTCGTCACTAGAAGGATCCAATGTAGCTAACAATTGATTTAAAGCTTCAATCTGTGTATTTAACTTTTCAATCAAACCAGCAACTTGATCTAAAGTAATACCATATGCATTTAAGGAGTCATTTAATTTCTTTTCTCCAGCATCTAACTGTGCTTCCGTATCAGAAAAAGTCTTCTCCATAGAAATGCGAGTACTTTCCAAAGTAGAAACGCCACTATTATAATCAGCCCAACCTTGTTCTATTAAAGCCTGACTATTATCTAACTCAGCCTTTGCATCAGCAAATTTTTGTTCATTTTCAAGTTTTTGTTTATTTAATTCTTCCTCAGCATCATAAATTTCCTTCATCGCCTCAGCCAAAATTTCTTCATAACGAGCTGTCTCTCTTATAGGTTTTAATTCCACTAATTCATCATTTAAATAAGATATCGTTTCTTTATAATCATCTTGATAAGCTGTTTTTGAAACACTATCCTTAGCAGTTAAATAAACTTCAGTGTAATATTCCAATGTGAAATTAGAAGGCAGTATATACATAAACGTATCAAGTTTTCCATCGCTTACTGTAGAAATTCCTTTATTTTCATAAATGTACATTGGAGTATCAACAATCCCAACAACTGTAAATGTTATGTTTTTAACAAAATCTAAAGCATCACTCTCTAAAGTAATTGTATCCCCCAAAGCATAGGTTCCACGTTCCACCAAAATTTCATTTTCATTTTGAAGTTCTCTTCCTTCAATAATGGAAACGCGATTGATATCATGTAAATATCCATAAATTTTCGTAGCATCACCGTTTACAACCGTCTCAAAAGAATACCCTGAAACAACCTTATCCACATTTTCTAATTCTCTTAACGAAGCAATATCCTCATCTGTTAACCCCATTGTACTTACAATTCGATAGTCCATCAAAGAATATTCATCATAATAATTATCCACAGTTCGAATCATATCCGAAGAAGTTTCTCTTACCCCGGCAAAAAAAGCACTTCCTAAAGCAACAATAAAAATTAAAGAAAAGAACCGGCCTAATGACTTACGAATTTTAATAAAACTATTTTTAAAAAGTAACATTACCAATCAATATCCTTTACTAATTTTGGATTCTTTTGAATAAGAGTATCATCCACTTTACCATTTTTAATTTTAATAACCTTATCAGCCATCTCGCTAATTACAGCATTATGAGTAATAATAATTGTAGTCATATGTTCTTTATGACAAGTATCTTGTAAAAGTTCCAAAATCATTCGGCCAGTTTTAGAATCTAATGCTCCTGTCGGTTCATCACATAATAGAATTTTAGGATTTTTTGCTAATGCTCTAGCTATACTAACTCTTTGTTGTTCACCACCAGATAATTGAGCTGGAAAATGTCCACTTCTATCTCCCAAGCCAACTTGTTTTAACGTTTCCAAACTATCTTTTGGGTGTTTACAAATTTGACTAGCTAAGCTTACATTTTCTAAAGCTGTTAAATTTCCAACCAAATTATAAAATTGAAAAACAAAGCCAATATCATA
>CALVXT010000109.1 GCA_944371545.1 uncultured Bacilli bacterium
GATATTTTATTTGTAATACAATTTTCTTACAAAAAAGTATTAATTAAAATCGGTATCATTTTAACTAATGATTAACACTTTTCGATTAGTTTTTTATGTGTCAAATTTAAATTTAAATATAGAATTTTTTAAGGAGTTAAAACCATTCGAAATCCTCGATCACTACTCATATTTCCATAATGAGCATAAAAACCAAATATTCCAGAACGAGTTCCAACACTATTTATACCTCCTCTTAAAAGCCAAGGATCTGTAGTCAAAAACCAAAACGCTTCATCATTATACCAACTTCCAATATTTCTTGATAGATTTCCTTCAACAAATGGCCCCATCTCACCCGTAGCATCTCCTAATATTCTTCTTTGATATTGTACATGATTGGTCATAAAAGCATATGCATCATAATATTTTGAGTCGGGAAAATCTATTCCATCAGTTACATTGTATACTGGAGAACTCACATCACAACTAGGACAGCCAATTGGTCCATTAAATCCTGAGTTATAAGGTCCACTTCGCCCACTCAAAGGGATTCCGCTTTCGTTCATCAATACCCCCATTACATATTCCCATGCTCCACCAGACATATCATAAATACCTGATATATTTCCTGTGGTACTTGCTAGTACACTGTTTGGATAAGCTATATTGCATGTGCCATCACTACAATATCGGTTACATTCTTCATTTATTCCAGTAGATCCACAGGTTGGCTCATTATTTGCTGCATATCCGGTTATATAATCGGAGTGATTATTTATTCTTACACTTGTTGCACTTCCAAAGACACTGTGCTGTAAATAGGCTACTGCTCCCCATTCAGTATTTTTCATCATATGACTGTCTAAATTTCTTTGATAATCATAACTTGTGTAAAAAGCATTCGCAACTTGTATTCCTCGCCATGAGCTAACATTGGGCTTTATTCGAATTGCGTCTCCATTTCTTACATTGTAATCGCTTGTTAAAGTTGTTCCTGTCTCAAACTTACCTACCCAAAATCCTGTACTTGGGATACTTATGAATGCTGGGTGGGTCATGTAATCTCCAACAGCACAATTTCCTGTAGCTCCACTTGTCATTGGTGTTGTACATTCACCATTTACATCATCACTTGTATTATAATCTCCAAATATGATTGGGATTTCATGTACTTTTGAAGTGTCTATACTCGTTAAACTATCATACTGTCCTAAATCCCACAATTGATATCTGTATTTTGGAATCCAGACAAAGTAACTTTCTATGGCCTCTTCTGGTATAACTTCTCCATCTTCATAGGATTCATTTTCATCAAATAGTATAACTGCATTCGCCCAGTTCTTTTTTTCGTAACTATACCACTCATTTGCAAGTGAAGCTTTTCTTACTACACCATCATTATCTATCGTTACTGGTATTAATGGATCTTCTAGTACTGGATCTGTTCCATTTAAGATACTTTCTTTATACTCACTACCAAAATGAAGTTCACATCTTGTTTTATATTCACTCATATTTTTTATGACTGGACTCCATGTATTGGTATCAAACTGTATAATTGCATTATTCGTAAATGTGCTTTTTTCTAAATCTAAATAATACCCACTATCTTTACTTGGAATTGTATTTGTTTCTTCATCATTTATATATATTGCTAATTCTATATTTTCATTATCTTTTGATTGTTCTAGAGTCTTTTCTCTACTCAGTATACCCCCCCCCCAAGAGCAATTAGACTGACGAGGAAAATACCCGATATAAGCATCTTTTTCATTTTTGTTACTCTCCTTTTTATTATTTAAATTATAGCAAAAAAGTATAGATCAGCAAATTAAATTGAAATGCCATGATAAACCACTTCCTTAATCAGAATTGTAATACACAATCATTTTATAATATGCATTGCATATTGCACTGCTTACGTGGTTTATCCTACTTTTTCATATAGTTATCTATACACTTTTTAAGGTTTAATGACTTCTTTACCACCCATATAAGGCCTTAAAGCTTCAGGAATAAATATTGAGCCATCTTCTTGATAATTATTTTCTAAAAATGCTATAAGCCCTCTTGGTGTCGCACATACGGTATTGTTTAAAGTATGAGCTAAAATATTTCCTTCTTTTGTTTTTATTCTTATTCCAAGTCTTCTTGCTTGAGCATCACCTAAAGTAGAACATGATCCAACTTCAAAGTATTTTTGTTGTCTTGGACTCCATGCTTCAACATCACAAGATTTTACTTTTAAGTCAGCTAAGTCTCCTGAGCAACATTCAAGTGTTCTTACTGGAACATTTAAGCTTCTAAAGAAATCTACTGTTAGCTTCCACATTTTGTTATACCAATCCATGCTTTCTTCTGGTTTACAAATAACAATCATTTCTTCTTTTTCAAATTGATGAACTCGGTATAATCCTCTTTCTTCAATTCCATGACTTCCTACTTCTTTTCTGAAGCATGGAGAATAAGACGTTAAAGTAATAGGTAATTCTTCTTCCTTAACAATTTGGTCTTTAAATCTACCAATCATACTATGTTCACTGGTTCCGATTAAATATAAATCTTCTCCTTCAATTTTATACATCATCGCGTCCATTTCAGCAAAGCTCATAACACCTGTTACTACATCACTTCTTATCATAAATGGAGGAATCGCATAGGTAAAGCCTGCATCAATCATAAAGTCTCTTGCATAGGCAAGCATTGCACTATGAAGTCTTGCCCCGTCGCCTAATAAATAGTAAAATCCATTCCCACTTGTTCTTCCAGCACTTTCTTTGTCTAAACCGTTAATGCTTTCTAAAATATCTGCATGATAAGGTATTTCATAAGCTGGAACTATTGGCTCGCCAAATTTTTCAATTTCTACATTTTCTTTGTCATCTTTACCAATAGGTACACTTGGATCCATGATTTGTGGAATAACCATCATTCTTGTCTTAATTTCATTTTCTAAAGAAATTTCTTCTTGTTCTAAGGTTGTAATCTCTTCATTCATTTTTTTTACTTTTTCTTTAGTAGCTTCTGCTTCTTCTTTCTTTCCTTCACTCATCATACGTCCAATTTCTTTGGCAAGTTTATTTTTTTCACTTCGAAGTTCATCAGCTTTTTTACGAGAATCTCTCCATTTTTCATCTAATTCATAAACTTCATCCACTAACGGAAGTTTTTCTTCTTGAAATTTTTTCTTAATATTTTCTTTTACTAACTCTTTTTGTTCTCTTATTAATTTAATATCAATCATATTCTTTTTCCTCTTTCTATTTAAGACATCTTTTTAAAAAGAAAAAACCACGACTACTCCTGAAGGAGCGAATTAGTCGCGGTGCCATCCTCTTATTTTTCTTAATTAAGATAACGGTTTTACCCGTGGATGATTAGTCCCTCTAAAAAGTAGAAACAAACTTAAATTCTTGCTTCTTTTCATCAACCAGAAGCTTTCTAAAAAGAATTTTAAATTTGTCATGTCTTTTTTTTGATTTCTTCTATAGTATATCATAAAAAAGTAATTAAGTGATAAATTATTTTTTTATAATCTAAAAATGCAGAAATGTTTTCAGTAAAATGGATTAATAGATGTATTTAAGTTTTGTTTCTTAAACTCATTATATTTTGCTAAACAAAACTTCTTAATATCTCTACAAATATTAACATACATTTCTTCTTTATTTACATTTTATAATAAATCTTTAACTCTTGAAAACTATGAACAATCATTTTACCGCTCTCTCATTTAATTATGACATTTTTCATTGTTCATTGACTATGTTCACTCGGTACCATTCTCTATTATGCAACAATATTATATTGTAACGCTTTATAATTTGCTGCTAATTGTTTTTTTAAAAGTGGAACAACCTTTGCCACATTCGTTATTGGCTTTGCCAATATCACAGTGGTTACTAACTTGTCTAAAAGTTAGTTATTAAAACACAATACTATTATTAGAAATAAACTTTATATATATTAATTATTCACTCATTGGCTTTTCAAGAAAAGTTAATTCTTTTTTATTTAAATCAACTTTAATTTTTTGACCAAGTGGAAAGATACACATAGGAGCAGTATGTCCTATATTAACATTGTATAAAATAGGTAACTCTGGTCTATTTGCTTCACCACCTATAACTTTTTTATATACTTCTTTATATTCCTCATAATATTTTTCATTTTGTGGTTTTCCTACAATAATACCATTTATTTTATCAATAATTCCTTGAGCAATTAAATTTCTTAAATAATATTCAATATAATCAGGTGGTATTTCATCTTCACTAGTTTCTAAAAACAAAATCTTATTCTCCCAATCATTTATAGATGGCCAAATTTTTGTACCAATAAACATTGGAAAAACATCAATACATCCACCTAACAATTCGCCTTCAAAATCACCTTTGCCCTGCAAAACTTCATATCCATGTTTTTCATAATACATTTTTCTTTTCTGTAAGTCATATGCTTCATTACTCCAATCTAAAAACTCTGGATTGTCAACACTTTTTTAGACAATTTTTATAAGGACAACCCCAAACGATATGCTACAGGTGTTTGGTAATTTAG
>CALVXT010000110.1 GCA_944371545.1 uncultured Bacilli bacterium
TTCTTTTCTAAATTTAAAAGATTATGAATAGTTGTTTTTTTAATACGACGATGAGTTAAAAAGAGAACAATAAAGTAAATGATGACAAAGTAGATGATAGAATATAAAATTGGAATACCTAAGTCTTTTGCTAGACTTACTTCATAAGGACGTTCAAAGATATTCATGATAATAAAACTTAGAATTTGACTAAAGAAATAGCCAATGAAAAAAGATAGTAGTAGAGCAATAATTCCCATAAGTAAATTTTCTAAAAGAAACATTTTACTTATTTGTTTTTTTTCAATTCCAAGAATCATATAGGTTCCGAATTCTTTGCTTCTTTTATGAAACATAAATTTAATGGTGTAATTAATTAAGTAACTTAAAACAAATAGAATAATACAATTGACAAGTAGCATGATACTTTTAAAATTCTCCATGACACTCGATAGTTCAATGATGTCTTTTGAATTTGAGATTAGATTAAATGAAAACATTAAGGAGAAAGCTAGGGTTATAGATATAACATATATCAGATAATTTTTACATGTTTTTTTTAAATTTTGAAGAGTTAATTTTGCTAACATGTTATTCTCCTCCAAGTAGGGTTAACACGTCTAAAATTTCGTCATAAAATTCTTTTCTTGATTTTTCTCCTTTAATGATTTCATTGAAAATACGACCATCTTTTAAAAACAGAACTCTTTTACAAAAACTTGCTGAAAATGCATCATGGGTAACCATTAAAATAGTTGCTTGTAAGTTTTTGTTCATACTATCGAATGTTTCTAAAAGAAGTCTTGCATTTTTGGAGTCTAGTGCACCTGTAGGTTCATCCGCTAAAATGAGTTTAGGTTTATTTATTAATGCTCTTGCACATGCACATCGTTGCTTTTGGCCTCCGCTTACCTCATAGGGATATTTTTTTAGAATATCTTTAATTCCTAATTTTTCAGCTATTTCTAAAACTTGTCCATCAATTTTTTCTACATCTTCTTTATTTATAATTCTAGATAAAGCAATGTTTTCTTCAATGGTTAATGTATCTAGTAAGTTGAAATCTTGAAAAATAAATCCTAAATTTTTTCTTCTGAAAAGCGCTAGTTCATCTTCTTTTACTTCCGTTATATCTAGAGCATCTACATAAATATTGCCACTTGTTACTCTATCAATGGTTGAAATACAATTAAGAAGAGTACTTTTTCCAGAACCACTTGCACCCATAATGGCTACAAATTCTTGTTCATTTATCGTAAAAGATATGTCATTAATTGCTTTGGTAATGTTTGTTTTTGAACCATAGTATTTTTTTAAATGATTGATTTTTAATATTTCTTTCATAATCAAATTCCTTTCAGCCAAATGTGCACTTGTTTGGTTATTACCATTATAGCAAAAACTTTATTAAAACTTTCTTACACTTTTGTTATTAAAAAAACATCTAGTTTGTTTTTACAAATAAATAGATGTTTTGAACATTTTCTTTTTCTGTATTGCAAGTAGTTAAGACTAAATCATAAGTGTTTTTGGGTATCGTAATAAAACCTGTTTTTTCTTGATAAAGAATTTCTACTAATCGATAAGAATATGTTTTATCTTTATAATAAATTTTAGCTTCATCGTTTTTGCTTAATTTATTTAAATTTTTAAAATAGGAAATTTTACTTGTTCCTGAATGAGCCGCTAGGACAATAGTACAATTTTCACTAGGTTTACAATTACTAAGCTGTTCAATACCTTTATCTACAGTATTTAAAGAAGATGTTTGTGGATAATATGGTTGTTTTAAAGAAATTTTGCTAATTTCTAAAGTTGATTCTTTTTCTGTTTCTTGCTTTGTGTTTTTTATAGGAATAGTTGATATGTAAAGCGGAAGTGAGGTTCCAATTGTTGTATTATTTACATTTTTTTCAAATTGTAAAAAACTACAAAGTACGAGCATCAAAACTAAAATGCTTATTTTTCTTTTCATTACTGTCTTCCTCTAAATAAACATGAATAGCGGGAAAATGGGTAGCATCTAAATGTGTATTAGGAACTTCAAAAATTTCATTTATAATTTCTATTTGTTCAATCACTATAAAATCCTCTTCATCATTATATTTAAGTTCAGCCAAAATTGGCGCATTTGTTGAAATATAGCCAACTAAAGGATTTGACTCAATAAAATAGTACTTTCCTAAAGGAAGTAAAGATGTTTCTAGTTGGCCTAAAGAATCCGTATAGAAATCGCCAATTCGTTCATTTTGATAATAAATAACTATACCATTTTCAAAAATATCTTCTTTAGCATAAAGAGTAAAAACAACGTTACTTAGAGGCTCATCTTTTTGATTAGTTTTTTGAAGCTTTATTTTTCCCTTTGATGGTTTATTAAAAAACTCTAATTCAATAATATCTGGTGAATTTTTATCTACAGTAAAAAGAATAGTTTCATCATTCCATAAGTATCCCTCAATATTTTGCTTAATTTCTTCAATACGATAGGTTGAAGGAAAGAGTTCTTCTGTTATAAACTCGCCATTTTGGTTTGTTTTAAAAACACAATCTTCAGTTTGACAAACGTATTTCTTATTGATTACATCATAAATTTTAAAAGAAATATTTTCTAAATAAATTTTCTCATTTGTAGTACTATCTTTTTTAATAACTTTAACCTTTGAAGTGTAAGGTTCATTAATTAGATCAATTGTTGTTTCCTTAGGAGTTGTTTCATTTACATTTAAAAAAATATCTTCGCTTTTATAATAATTTTCTAAACCAGAAATTTGTCTAATAATATATTCACCATAGGGAAGAGTAACATGAATTTGTCCTAATTCATTTGTATTAAAAGTATATAGAACTTTTTCAGTTTTTTTATTCAATATAGCAAATTCAGTATTTTCTTCTGGTAGCAATCCTTCACTAGTCAAATAGTGTTTGTTGATAACTAAATCAGTTGTGAACACTTCATCTTCTACCAAAATAGTCTGAGTTTTTTGAAAGTTTTCTTTAGTAATAGAAAATGGGTATTTATTCTCATCTAACTGATATCCTGGAGGAGCTTTTAATTCTTTTACATAATAGTTCCCTAAAACCAAATTACTTATAGTAGCTTCACAGTTTTCAAGTTTGATAATTTGTACTAAAGTACCATCCTCTTTATATAAACCATATTCCGCACCTTCTAAAGAAGCTTCTCCTTGAGGTGTACATGTTTTAGTGCCTTTATCCACTTTTTTTAAAGTGATTTTTCCTGTGACAGCCTTAAAAACAATTGTGCTTTCCACAGATTTCACATCGCCCGTTGCTAAAAGATCCTGACCTGTATCATGATGAAAAAGGATAATCTCCCGATTCCAAGCATCATTTTTTTTAATAAGGTATATAACACCTTCACTTTTTGAATTGTTAGGAGTGATTATTAGTGAATTATTTTCTATAGTTACTGTACAATTTGTTGAACTCTTAATTTCAAATTCATTTAAAATTCCATTTGTATCCTCCAAGATATAAGATTCTCCATAAGGAATTAAAATCGTTTGACGATCAAAACTAGGTTTAGTGTAGTGTCTTTTTATTAAAGCGTCTAATTCATTATATTTTTCCTGAATGTTTGATGGAGTATTTATAACATATTGCCAAGGATTAGGAGAGTAATTCTTACTTGTGAATTGAAAGTTTTTTCCTAATATACTCCAAATTTTAGACTGAGTCGCGACTACCCAATCTGTACTCGTATGATTTTTATAGCCATATCCGTAATAGGATAACAGACTTATCATTTCTAATTGTTGAGTACTGATTCCAGCCTTTAAAGCAAGTTCGGCATTAGATAAACCATAGTACCCAGTATAATCTCCCTTATGTCTTGAAACACCAGGCTCAATACAATAAGCAATATCTTGATTACTATTTTTTCTAAAAAGTTCAAAATCTCCAAATTTACCATCCGAATATACGTAATGATAATCTCCTAAAAACATGCTTGTTATTTGATCGGTTATAGTAGCCGAATATACTTCTTTTATTCCTAACAAGCAAAGGAATAAAAGAAAAATACTTAATTTTTTCATATTTTTTCTCCTTCTACCAATACATTCAAGAAAAAATATGAATTTCCTTTTTTTTCTTTAAAAAAACGTTCGACAAAATTTGCAACAAAAAAACTATGAATATAGAAATATCTATTTAAGCTTTTTAGTATATAATTTGTACTTAAGAATATTTTATATATAAAAAATACCGTAAATATGAAAATGATTTCAATTTGGTGCCTTGAGTGAATATATCATACGTTTTTACGATAGAGAACAATTTTTTAACTATATTCTAACATTAATATAACAAATTTTGCTATAAAATACTTTTAATAAATATATAGCTGTTCGCTTGTTTTATGAATCCATTTATTATATAATTTCTAACAGGAACATTTGATGTGAGTGTCGTCCTCCAATCTTGAGAAAGAAAGGAGGGATAGAAATGAAGAAAAGGGGCTGTCGTGAAACGAACTAATTAGTTTTATGACAGTTTCTTTTTTTGTTTAATAACAATAAAGCCCTGAA
>CALVXT010000111.1 GCA_944371545.1 uncultured Bacilli bacterium
TTGCCTCCTAATTTAGTTTTAAAAGAAGTGACGATTTTTGATGATGTCGAGGGTGTTGCTAAGGAGGATTTTATTGCTTCTGTTTCTGATGCTTCGGAGTTTACAACAACGCTTAAAACTGAGATTACTTATAAAACTGTTGGAGAACAAGAAATTGTACTTGAAGCAAGTGATGTTCATGGAAATAAAATCGAACAAAAAACTCTTTTAAAAATTGTTCATGATACAGAAGCTCCATTATTTTATGGATTATCTGATGTGACAGTTGCAAAATATTCTTCTTTTGATTATAACCGAGGAGTAACAGCTAAAGATAATAAAGATGGAGTAGTTTCTTTTACGGTCGACTCAAGTAGAGTTTCTTTAAATCAAGCTGGTACTTATTATGCAACATATATTGCAACTGATAAAGCTGGAAATCAAAAGAAAGCTTCAAGAAAAATTACAGTTAAACATGATGCAACAGATACTGCCAATAAAGTAAAACAATTTGCTAGTAAAGCTGGAAATAGTGTTCCAGAAATAAACAATTATGTTAAAACAAACATCCATTATTCTGATAGTTGGGGAGATGATGATCCTGTTTGGTATGGGTTAACTAATTATCGTGGCAACTGCTATGTACACGCTAAGGTTATGGAAGCTGTATTAAAAGAAAAGGGTTATGAAACACTTCTTATTTGGACAACAGATAAAACACACTATTGGAATATGGTTAAAGTGGATGGTAAATGGTATCACACGGACGCTACTCCAGGTTCGAAGCAAGAAGGAATCATTTTAGCTAATGATGAGAAAAGATATGAAATGCTTCAGTATCAATCGCATCCACGAGATTGGGATAGGTCTTTATGGCCGGAGGCAAACTCATGATAAATATTTTTCTTTTTCTTGGTAGTGTACTTGCTATTTTTCTAACAGATATCCCAAGCTTTCTTTACTTACTTTTTTCTTTTTTCTATTCTTATTTTCTTGGAAATATTTTAAAGAAAAAGAAGAAAAAAAGTCTTTTGTTTTTAGGAATAAGTATTCCTTTACTTGTTCTCGTTCTCGTGAAAATTTCTTTGAGTTATCCTGATTTCTTCTCTTTCATTTCTTTCTTTGGTATTTCTTATTTTACTTTAGAAATTCTTTCTTATTTGATTGATATATACCGTGGAAAAATCAAAGAAAGTGATTTATGGACTTATGCTTTATATCTTTTTTACTATCCATGTTTAATTCTAGGTCCGATTAATCGATATGGCGATTTTAAAAAAGAAATTTTAAAAAAGAAACGAATAAAGGCTAATAATGTTTTTCAAGGTTTGTTTAGAATTTTGATTGGTGCATGTAAAAAACTTATCATTGCCGGTCGTGTTTCTATTTTGATTTCTTCAATTACTACCAATGACTTACACGGATTATATGTATTACTTGCATGTTTTCTATATTCTATTTTGCTTTATGCGGATTTTAGTGGTGGGATTGATATGGTTTTGGGATTTTCTAAAATTTTTGATTTAGATTTGCCAGAAAATTTTGATACTCCATATTTTTCTAAGAGCGTTAAAGAATTTTGGCGTCGTTGGCATATGACTTTAAGTAATTGGCTAAAAGATTATGTATATATTCCTTTAGGTGGAAATCGTGTTTCTAGATGGCGTGTAAAAATTAATATTTTGCTTACTTTTTTAGTTTCAGGATTCTGGCATGGAGCACATTATTTGGTTTGGGGACTTGTACATGGTCTTTTGGTTATTTTTTCAAAGCCTTTAAAACATAAATGGTTAAGTATTGTGGTTACTTTTTGTCTTGTTTCTTTAACTTGGGTTTTCTATGTTTATCCAGATACATTGATGGCGTTATCTAAATTTGGAAGTATTTTTACGAATGGATTTACCATTGACTTTTTAAGCTTAGGTTTAGATATGTGTAATTATGTTGTGTTACTTTTAAGTGTTCTTCTTTTATGGGTTCATGATTTAAAAAAAGAAAAAATTCATACTTTTTTTGAAAAATGTTCTTTAGAAAGTAAAATTTTGATTTTAGGAACTTTATGTATTTTGGTTCTTTTGTTAGGTATTTATGGAATTGGTTTTGAAGTTAATGATTTTATTTATAGTAAGTTTTGAGGTGAAAAATGAAAGCTGTTCGAATTAGTCTTATCGTACTTTTACTTTTAGGTGTTTTTTGGTTTTTGAATATCTTGGTTAGTCCTAAATATATGGAGAGTTTAGTTGAAGGAAGTATGATTAGTGAATATTATGATACGCCTAAAAATCATGAAGTTCTTTTTATAGGAGATTGTGAGGTGTATGCAAATTTTTCGCCGATGGTACTTTATGAAGAGGAGGGAATTTCTTCTTATATAAGAGGAAGTAGCCAACAATTGATTTGGCAATCTTATGGTATTTTAAAGGAAACTTTGAAGTATGAAAAACCTAAAGTCGTCATTTTTAATGTCAATGCTATGCGCTATAGCACACCGGTTTCGGAAGCGTATAATCGGTTAACCATTGACAAAATGAAATGGAGTAAAGAAAAAATTGAAATGATTTTTTCGTCAATGACAGAAGAAGAAAATTTTTGGTCTTATGTATTTCCGATTTTACGTTATCATTCAAGAATATTTGAACTCACTGAAGAAGATTTTACCTACTTGTTTCAAAGACGTCAGAATACCTTTAATGGATTTTTAATTAATCAAAATGTAAAAGGTGTGGAAAGCTTGCCTACAAAAAGACCTTTAACAGAAACAAGATTTGCAGATATTACTTATGAATATTTAGATAAAATTCGTGAACTTTGTGAAGAAAACAATATTGAACTTGTTTTAATTAAAGCACCAAGCTTATATCCATATTGGTATACGGAATATGATGAGCAAATAGAAGAATATGCTTCGAAATATGGTTTGGATTATTATAATTTTTTGGAAAATATTTTAGAAATTGGCTTAGATTATAGTGTAGATACATATGATGGTGGGTTGCACTTGAATTTGAGTGGCGCAACAAAACTTTCTAAATATTTCGCACCTATTTTAAAAGAGAAATATTCTTTGACTGATTACCGTGATAATGAAGAAGTGAATGCGTATTATCAAAAAGAATTAGAAAAATATTATGAAGAGATTGGAAGTGGAATGTAGTATGAAAAAAGTTTTAATTTTAGGAATGATTTGTTTATTGTTTTTAGTTGGATGTGGACAAGAATCTGCAAAAACAGAAGAAAAATATTCTTTTTCTTATAATAATATGGATTTTGTTTTAGGTGAGATTTTTACACGAGAAAAGTTTGGAACAGAAGTAGAGTATTCAGAAGTAGCTAGTTGTGCATTTGAAGGTTTAGATAAGACTTTTAAATATGAGCATTATGAAATCACAACTTATCCGGATGGAGAAGATGATCGCATTTATTCCATTTATTTACTAGATGATACAGTTTCTACTAAAGAAGGTGTAAAAATCACCGATGATGTGTCTAAAATGAAAGAAGTATATGGAAGTGAGTACACTGAACAAGGAGAAAGCTATCTTTATTCAAAAAATGGTACGACTCTTCAGTTTTATACTTCAAATGGTGTTATTATCGGAATTGAATATAGTATTGTAATAGATAACTAGGAATAAAAGTTATTTAGAGTTGTTAAAAAGATTTAGATGAGTAAAAATTAGAGTAGGGCAAAACCTACTTTTTTATTTATCTAAGTTTTTCATGAATTTTAAAATATCTTGATCATCAATATTTAAAATCTTGATTATTTTTTTGATTGTTTCTAATTTTGTTTTGTTGGGATTATTTTCTATTCTTTGGAGGTTTCGCCAACTAATATTGCATTTTTCAGCTAGTTTTTCTAGAGTAAGTCCTCTTTTTAAGCGATATTCTTTTAGCATAATCCCACCTCATGACAATTATGTCATTGTTCCTTAAAAAAGTGTATGACACATATGTCAAATTGTTTTTGCATTTTTATGAATTATTTGCTACAATTATCATGACAAATATGTCATGGTAGAAAGGTTGCATTTATTATGAAAAAAACGTTAGAAAATTTAAAGGAAAATAAAAAAGCGATAATAATTCTAATACTATTGTTAATCACATTAAGTGTTGGAATCAGCTACGCTTATTGGAGACTCACTCTTCAACAAACAGGAGAAAACAAAATAGCAAGTAGTTGTTTAACAATTGAACTTATTGACGAATCAGAAGCAATAAAAATAGAAAACGCATATCCAATTATAGATGAAGAAGGAATGCAAACAACACCATATACGTTTACGATAAGAAATACCTGTGATACTTTTATTGATTATGAAGTTTCTTTAGGAATGTTAAATACAACAACATTAAAAAGTAAATATGTAGCCGCAGTATTAGATTATAATGAAATAAAAACCTTAAACACTTATGAAGAAACAACAATAGATGGATATAAAGAAGGAAGAATACTTCAAAAA
>CALVXT010000112.1 GCA_944371545.1 uncultured Bacilli bacterium
TTTTTCTTTCTTCACTCATATGGGTACTTGTTTTAGCTAGAGCAAAAGCATAGCTTACATTTTTGTCAAAGATATCCTTTGTGTCTGTCTGGTTCATTTCTAAAATGATTTTACAATTTTCAATTTTAATGATTACATCCGAGATTTTTCCTTTTTCATCCATATGACTCTTGGTGATTTCTCCACCCATATAGGTCGCGGTTTCTAATTTATCCATTTTGATATTTGTTAAGAAATGAAGAAAATTATTTACTATAGGTCTAGCTTCCTTACTTCTAATCACACTTTTAAACATGGCATCATTTAACATATTGATTTCTTTACCTTTTGTATTCAATAAATTTCACCTCCCATCCGAGTCATTTATACCAAAAGGGAAAAAGGAGGTCAAACTGCAGATTTCAGAGATTTTATTCTAAAAAAGAACCAATTTTTCAAATTTGTTTCTTCAAATTCTTCAAATTGATTCTTTATATATTACAGATTTTTAAAATTGGTAGAAATTTACTTTTTATTCAATTTTACATTTTCCACATTTAGAGCAACCGTTACATATTGGCTTAGAACCACATTCTTCACATTTGCTCCAAAAAAATGGTTGATATATACTTTCTTTATCTATGGGATTTAAAAATTCATCATAAAGCTTCCAATTTATTTTCTTTCCTTCAAAATTCATTTTTGATTTATACGCCATTTTAGCTTGAAGTTCTTTATTTTTTAACATATAAGTTTTGCCATCTTTAATAAATTTTGTTCCTGTTTCAATAAAGCAAAATTTCACATTATACTTTACACATTCTTGTTGTAAACTTTTCACCCATTCAAAATTGCAAGGCCTAGCTCCATCATAGTTTTCTCCACCAACAATCACTTGCTCTAGTTGATTTTCCTTTAAGTACTTTTCAATTGTAATTGGACCAAGAAAAGGAGCACACATAATTCCTTTATGTTTGGCTGGAATACTTAATAAAATCGGTATTCTTTCATCTGCACGTTTTTGATTTTCACATGTCACGTTTAGAAAGACATTTTCCCAACCATCGTCCCAATCTTTTGGAAGACACTTTTCTATACGTTCTGCTCTCTTGGTAAGAATAAAGAAAACAACATCTTTTCTTTGACGGATAATATCCCAAACTTCTTCACGCCATGGATCAGCATCGCTTAAGAAAAAATCTGAAGACATGCATACCCTTATTTGTTCTCCACTTTTAATTTTGTATGTTCCGTCTTTATTTTTCATTAACGGATAACGCACATTTTTTGTTTTATAAATTATACTTCCTTCTTTATTGCCATGAATTTTATCTAAAAAATACATATAACAGTGCGCGCATCCTTCGCTTATCTTCGTACAGCCATGCCACGGACTCCAAATATCATGCATTTAAATCACCTTAAAAATCATTTTATAACAATTTTCTTGTTTTTCATAGATGGCAAGAATTGTTTGATGAAAGGTTAAAAATACTTTTGGTTCTGTTGTATTCAAAAAGAGTTTGTTTCCATTTTCTACTTTTCTTTTTGTTTCTTCATCAATTTCGATTTTTGGATATTCAAAAAGGTCCGTCAACGTTTTTAATGAAGTTTCTCTATGAATATTATCAAGCTCTATACAATCTTCTATAGAGATTTTTCCTTGTTTTGTTCTCACTAAACTTTGCATAGTCGCAACCTCATTAAAACTTTTGGCAAGGTCTTCAATCAAGCTTCTTATGTACGTTCCTTTAGAAACAGTAGTTTTAAAGGTAATTGTATCTTTAGCAATATTTAAAATTTCTAAATTTTTAATCCATACTTTTCTTTTAGGAAGCTGAACTTCTTTTTTTTCTCTGGCATATTCATATAACTTTTTGCCATTTACTTTAACTGCTGAATAAAGCGGTACAGTTTGAGTATATTCTTTTGGAAATTTTTGAAAAGCTACTTCAATTTCTTTTTTTGATATCGTACTTTCTTTTTCTTCAATAATATTTCCTGTAATATCTGCTGTATCTGTTTTTATTCCTAATTTCATTGTCGCGACATATTCTTTTTCACTACTTGTTAATTCATCCACAAGTTTTGTATATTTTCCTAAACAAATTATTAAAACACCCGTTGCTAGGGGATCTAATGTTCCTGTGTGCCCCACTTTTTTTGTTTGATAAATTTTTGAAACTTGGTTTACGACATCTCTACTTGTTAATCCTTGCGGTTTGTTTATAAATAGAACTCCATCTTGCATTTTACGCTCCTTTTTTTAATGCCTTTCTCAAAGCGGCTTTTGTATAATTTGTTTTGGCATATTTTAGTTGCTCTTCAGTTGGACTAACATCTTCTCCCGTAAAAATTCGAACAGTATCTCCATCATGAATTTTATAACTATGAGGTTTAATAACACCATTAACAGAAGCTTTTATCATATGATTGCCAATTTCAGTGTGAATAAAGTATGCTGCATCGACTAATGTAGCTCCATAAGGAAGCTCACATCGTGTGCCATCTGGAGTAAAAAAAGATACTTTTTCTCCATAAAATTCTTTTTCTACTTTTTCTAAAAATTCTTTATCATTTGAAATATTATCATCTAAAGTTTCTATAACTTGAAATAATTTGATTCCTCCAATTTTTTTATATTCATCATAAGACAAACCATATGTTGCTTTTCTTTCCATTAAAGAATCACGAATTTTCACTAATAAATTAAATTTATCAGAAACTACAATATGTGAGTGTAAAGATTGATAATGATTTAATTTTGGGTTACTAATATAGTCTGTAGTTTTTTTTGATTTATATAAACTATTTACTACTCCTAAAGTTGGATAGCACTCAAAAGAGTTACTTACGATGATTTTTAGTCCAATTAAATCTTTTAGTTCTAAAATTTCTTTAGACCGCAATGACAAAGACTGATATAAAGACCATGGGCTTTTAAATTGAATTTTCATTTTTTTGGGAAAAATTTGGTGTTTTTTTAAATTTATTGCAACATTTTCTTTTACATCTTCTACTAAAGGATTATAAGATTCCTTTATATATGCGATTTTTTCGGCATTTAACCGGTAAGCTTCAGGTTGTAAAATTTTAAATGAAATATCTTCTAATTCCTGTTTAATACGCCATGCACCAATTGCGTTGGCAACAGGAATATACACAGTAAAGTTTTCTTTGGCTTTTCTTATTTGAGTTTCTATAGGCCATGAATCTGCAGTTCTCATATTATGAAGCCGATCAGCAAGCTTTATTAAAGCTGTTCTTGGATCTCTTAATAAAGCATTCATAAATTTACGATCTGTTGCTAAAGCTATTTGATCTTTAGGCATATCATAACGCGTTACTTTAGAAACACTATCCACTAAATTGGCAATTTCAATTCCAAAATCCTTAATTAATTTTTCTTTTGTAATAGGAGTATCTTCAATAACATCATGAAGTAAGCCAGATGTCACTGTTGTTGCATCTGCTCCCATTTCAATCAAAATTTTAGCAACTGCTACTGGATGAGTAAAATACGGCTCTCCACTTAATCGTGGCTTAGTATATTTATTATGCATTTCTTTTGCATAGTAATATCCTTTTAAAATTAAAATTTGTTCTTCTTTAAAAAAGTTTGTTAAATTTAAATTACTCATGATGTTTGCCCCCCTCCTTAACAAAAATGTTCTTCTTTATTCATAAGCTGAAGAGCTTAAAAACATACTTTATTAATTGAATAAATACTACAAAATAATTATTTTTTTGTCAACTCTTAATTTACAAATTCATTAAAAAAAGCCTGATTTAAATCAGACTTTTTTGTTTTTCTAATTAATACGATTCATAGACACAGATGCTGAATAAAGATCATTTGCTACTAATTCAATATCTACACCAGATGTATTAAAGAATTTGAATTTTGAATTAGCTGGTGCACTGAAAATCGCATTACCACTTATAGTTCCTGTTGCACAAGGGTAAACTGCATTATGAGTAGATGAATGTGCTATTAAAACATCAAATGGTACTACTTGATGAAATTCAATTCCTAAAACGCGTGGTCCACATGTGCCAGATTTATCTTTGTTTCGAACATTAATCCACCAATGAATCATGTATTCTCCAGCTGTTGGTACAGTGAATTCACCTGTAGTAGGATCATAAGTAATTTCGTTAAGTAAGTTTGGAACATTGAATTTAACGGCTTCAGTAATTGGAATACCTGAATTACTTTCATCGTGTACCATTGCAAAAGAATTAAAGTTTGATCCAGCAGGTCCTGTTGCACCAGTTGGACCTGTTGCTCCTGTTGGGCCAGTTGGTCCTTGTGGTCCGGTTGCTCCTGTTGGGCCAGTTGGTCCTTGTGGTCCGGTTGCTCCTGTTGGGCCTGTTGGTCCTTGTAATCCGGTTGGTTCTGTGGGGTCGGTGGGTCGT
>CALVXT010000113.1 GCA_944371545.1 uncultured Bacilli bacterium
ATGTTGAAATAATTAGAAAACCAAATAAAAATATTTATATGCGATTTAAAGATAGCCACACAATAACCGTAAGTTGTAGTCGTTTAATAAGTGAAAGAGAAATCGAAAAAATTCTTTATAAAAATGAAGATTCTTTATTAAAAATGTTTGAAAAAAAAGAAAATGAAGAAAGAAAAGATGCTTACTTTTGGTATTTAGGAAAACCTTATACAAAAGTATTTGATGGAATAAGTAAAAATGTTTTTTTTGAAAGTGATTGTATTATAGCAAAAGATGAAAAAACGTTAGAAAAATTTTTTCAAAAAGAATGTATTCGAGTTTTTAAAAGTGAAATAGAAAGAATTACTCCTTATTTTAAAAATATTCCAAAGTTTTCTTTAAAAATTCGAAAAATGAAAACCAGATGGGGAGTAAATAATCGAGGAAACAATACAATTACTTTAAATAGTGAATTATTAAAAAAAGATTTAGATTTATTAGATTATGTAATTATTCATGAGTTGTGTCATTTTTATGAAGCAAATCATAGTAGCAGATTTTGGGACCACGTGAGTGAATACTATCCAAAGTATAAAGAAGCAAGAAGGAGGCTTAGAGGATGAAAATTGAGTCTTTAAAAAACGACCGAGTAAAAAAATGGGTCAGATTAAAAGATAAAAAAGAAAGAGATAAAACGGGAACTTTTTTAGTCGAAGGCGACCATCTAGTAACTGAAGCAAAGAAAAAAGGGTTAGTTTTAGAAATTATCACTACTGAAGATAAGCAAGATAGTAGAATTCCAACTTTTACAGTAACGAAAGAAATTATGAAAAAAATCAGTGACCAAGTTAGTCCTTCTTCAGTTGTTGCAGTATGTAAAAAACAAGAAGAAGTTTTTACTCCGGGACCTGTACTTTGCTTGGATGATATTCAAGACCCAGGAAACCTAGGAACGATTATTCGAAGTGCTGTAGCTTTTGGATTTAAAGAAATTGTATTAAGTGAGCACACAGTCGACGTATATAATCCAAAAGTAATAAGAAGTACAGAAGGAATGCTTTTTCATGTAAAAATTTTCAGAAAAAATTTAGAAGAATTCTTAAAAAGCATTCAAGATGAATATGTGATTTTTGGTACAGATGTTAAAGATGGAATTTTAGTAGAAGAAAGTGTATTTCCACCTCAGTATGCCTTAATTATTGGCAGTGAAGGAACTGGCATGAATAAAAATATACGAGCTCTTTGTGATAAATTCTTCTATATACCTATGGATAGCAATTGTGAATCCTTAAATGCTGGAGTAAGTGCTTCCATATTAATGTATGAAATAAATAAGAGGAGTACATATGAGTAAAATATATTTTGGTTATACGACTTCTACCTTTGGATTAAAAGGAGAACTAAAGTGTTTTACGGATTTTGAACGAAAGGATTTAATTTTAAAAAAAAATCATCCCATTTACATTAAAGACCAAAAACATATTCTTTCAAGTATCAGGGCTCATAAAGGATGTTTCTTGATTCGCATAGATAATCATGAAGATATCAATGAAGTTGAAGAATTTCGTCATCAAAAAATTTTTATCGAAAGAGAAGAGCTTGAGTTAAAAAATGGCGAATTTCTTTTTCAAGATATAATAGGATTTTCCATTTGTGAAGAAGGAAAAATACTAGGAATAATTAAAAATATTCGATATAATAAAAGCGGTATTTTATTAAGTGTTGTAGGAGAAAAAACATTTTTAACTCCATACAACGACTTTTATATTAAAGAAATTGTCTGGCCAGAAAAAAAAATAATAGGCCAAAATATCAAAGGATTGATGTTATGAAAATTGACATTTTAACACTTTTTCCAAAAATGTTTGAAGGAATATTAGAAGAATCCATTATTAAAAGAGCAATAGAAAAAGGAATTGTTGAGATTAATATTATTGATTTCCGTGAGTTTTCTCATTTGTCAAATCACCAAGTAGATGATACACCTTACGGAGGAGGCTCAGGGATGGTTCTTCGTTGTGAACCTCTAGTAGAAGCTATTGAATCTGTGAAAACAATGGATTCAAAAGTTTTACTTATGTGTCCTCAAGGAGTTCCTTACAAAGAAAAAAAAGCTATAGAACTTTCCAAAGAAAAACATTTGATTTTTGTCTGTGGACATTACGAAGGATATGATGAACGTATCAGAAACTTTGTAGATGAAGAAATTAGCATCGGAGATTACGTTTTGACTGGAGGAGAAATTCCAGCCATGGCGATTATGGATTCCGTAATCCGTCTTTTACCTGGAGTAATTAAAGAGGATTCTTATTTAGAAGATTCATTTATGAATAGTCGCCTAGATTATCCAACTTACACAAAACCTGCTACATTTCGTGGCTTAACAGTTCCAGAAGTATTATTATCTGGAGACCACGCGAGAATAAAACAGTGGCGTGAAGAACAAGCCTTAGAAAACACAAAAAAAAGAAGAAAAGACTTATTAGAAAAGTAGGTGAGTAGGATGTCTTATCAAATACGAAAAGAAAAGAATAAAAAAAATTTAGGGAAAAGAAAGCCAGTATGTCAAGGGGTTAAAATGAATCCTAAATTACGTAATCATAGAGATTTAATTGAAGTAAAAGAAATTATCATTATCAATCCTTCTTTAAAAGAAAAAGTTTTAAAACTACAATTTCGATATTCTTTTCGACGTCTTTTTAAAATCGTAATGGATACTACGAACGAAGACGGAACAATAGGAGATACAAAGCTTGCTTTAGATGAAATTTTAAAAGCAAAAAAAGTATTACAAAGCAAATATAAAAACCAAATAAAAAATGAAGAATATCGAATAATGTGGAACAAAATCACTTTATTAGAAAAAGAATTAACAAATAAGATAATTATTCAAAAACAAAGACAAGAAATGTTTCAAATGTATATGGAAGAAACAAAAGAAGAAAAAAAGGGAAGAGGCAGATAAATGCAAGTTTTTGACTTTGATAATACAATTTATCATGGAGAGAGTACTTTTGATTTTGCTATGTTTATTATCAAAAGAAAAAAAAGTTTATTAAAATGTGTGCCAGGAATCACTTTATTGCTAATAAAGTATAAAAGATGTAAAATGAATGCATTAGAATTTCAAACAGAATTAGAAAAATTTACCGGACCTTTTTTACAAAACAAAGAATTTATAAAAAAGTCTGTTCAAGATTTTTGGCAAAAAAACAGAAAAAAACTAGATCAAAATATCATAAAAAAAATTAAGAAAAATGATGTAATTTTGACTTGTAGTCCGTCATTTTTAATCAAAGAAATAGAAAATGATTTAAATACGAAAAATATTGTAGCTACAGAAATTGATATTGATGAGGGTAAAATTCATTTTTTAAATTTTGGAAAAAACAAAGTAAAAATCTTTCAAGAAAAGTTTCCTAAAAAAAAGATTCAAACCGTTTATACCGATTCATATAATGACAAAGCATTAATGGATGTAGCCAAAAATGTTTATCTTGTAAAAAAAGGAAAATGTACAAAAATTAAATAAAAGGAGAAAATATGGCAAATAGAATTTTTGATAGTGATAAGGAATTTAGAAAGTTTTTAAAAGAAAAAAAATTAGAAGAATTAGGAGAAGGATCAGAAGCAAAAGTTTATTTATCAAATGCAGATGGACTTGTCTATAAGCCATTGTCTTTTGCCAAGAAAAACAATGTGATTACAATGGAAGATATTTCGGTAAGTTCATTTGCTTTTCCAATCGATTTGTTTCTTATTAAAAATAGTATTGTAGGATATACTAGTGAATATATTTATCCGGATTTGTTTGCTAAAGAAGAACCTGTAACTAGATTAAGATTAGCAAAATTAAATTTAGTTAAGTTACAAAAAGCTTTAGAAGTTTTTAAAAAAGATACGGATATTTTAACAAAAGAGCATATTGAAATTGATGATTTGTTTTCTAATTTAATTTTTACTGGGGATAGATTGGTAGCAATAGATACGCTTTCTTATAGACGAAGAGTAGATAATGTTAAAGAAAATAATGATGATTCCGTAAGATATGCTATTCAAGAACTATTTAATTATTGGTTACAATTTTTAAATATGGAAAGAATAGAAAATAAAAATTTAGATGATTATTTTGCTGAATTAGAAAATGTTCAAAGAAGATTAAGAAAGGATTATACAAACTTTATTAGGATAAAATCCTTTCTTTTTTAATGAATTTTTGTTATACTTAAAACAGTAAAAGGAGAATAGAAAAAGATGAAAAAATTTATAATTTCAAGTATTCTCCTCGTCAGTCTAATTGTTCTGGGGGGGGGGTATACTGAGTAGAGAAAAGACTCTGGAACAATTAAAAGATAATGAAAATATCGAATTAGCAATA
>CALVXT010000114.1 GCA_944371545.1 uncultured Bacilli bacterium
TATTTCTCTTAGTTCTTTACCATTTACCCAAACATCTTTGCAGGTCACGACTAATTTATTGTTTCTAATACCCAGTAAAGTTTTGTGAACGGCACAGCCTAATATTTCATATTGTATTTTTGGGATATTTAATTAGCTAACCTTTGTCATTATAAATAATTTCTTCTTTTGAAATTATCAAAATTAATTATATCCATTTTAAATTTCCTCCCTTCGCGATTTTTAAATATTCATCATTATTATAAGGGATAATTTCTTCTTTAGCAAGTTACTATAAACTTGTTCTTGCTTATGTATCTTTCTTCTTCTGAAATAAACGTATAGTATTCTTGCTAAACCTTAGATAGTATTTTATTTTAGTTAAACTTTTATATGTGCTTAGGAATATTATTATTTTGTTCATTTACATTCAATTTTTCTTCTACAACAACTAAAGGCCTATGCATAACTCTTTGATTTATTTTCAATATATATTCACCTAAAAAGCCAATAAAGAAGATTTGTAACCCACCTAACAGGAATACTCCAATTATTAAAGGAGCTATACCAGCTTGAAATCCATACCAATTACATAATTTTAAAATCAAATATACTAAGGCAACAATGACAGATAAGAAAGAGATGATAAAACCAATAATTGTTGCAATTCTTAAACCAATCTTGGTATAAGATGTAATACCAAGCATAGCTCCATCATAAAGTCTATACCAATTATTGCTTGATTTTCCTCGTTGTCTTTTCGGTTGAGTAAAAGGAATTTCTTTTCTTTCAAATCCAAGCTCAGCAACTATCCCTCTTAAATAAGGCTCTGGATCATCTAAGTCTTTTAATACTTTAATAAATTCTTGATCATAAAGGCCAAATCCAGTGAAATGTTCAATCTGTTCAACTTCTGAAAATTTTTTAATGGTCTTATAATACATACTTCTTAAAAAATATACAAATTTATTTTCTTGACTTTTATTTTTTATGCCAATCACGATTTTATAACCGTTTTCCCATTCTTTAACAAATTTAGGAATCATATCGATTGGGTCTTGAAAATCAGCCGCAACCATAATAGTACAATCTCCAGTAGTATTTAATAAGCCATAATAAGGACTATTGAACTGCCCAAAATTTTGAGCATTAAAAATTGCTTTAACTTTTTTATCTTTAGAACAAATTTCTCTAATTATTTTTCGTGTTCCATCCTTTGATTTGTTATCAATAAATAATATTTCATATTGATAATTATGCAATTTCTTTTGAAACATATCTTTTAATGTTTCATACATAAGTTCAACATTTTCTTCTTCGTTAAATGTCGGCACCATTATACTAATTGTTTTTTTCATTCACTCTACTCCTTTAAAACTAAAATATTTATGTCCAAACCAACTAATTAAGGTCGTAATAAATAAGTTAATAAAACCGGCCAAATATGGGCTAATATGTAGTAATTCTTTAAAACAATAAAGAGTAATCATCCCTATCAAATAACTTACTATATATACTGAAATAAATTTTATAAATTCTTTACTAGCTTTTTCTTTGCTTTTAAATGTAAAAAAACGATTCCATAAATAACTATGAAGTACTCCTAGTATGGTAGAAATAGTATTAGCTAACAAATAATTAATATTTAGAAAAATTAATATAGCATATATTCCATACCCAACTATTGTGTTTAACCCCCCTACAAAGAGAAATCTAATTCCTTGAATTTTAAATATTTTCATAAATACCTCCATTACATAATTCCTTTAAAAGGATTAACTAACTTTACTTGCATAAATATTTAAAAAATAAAGAATTTTCTTTTGGATTAACAGTTATAAAATTTTGAAGTTCACTAGGGTCTTTATCGGAAAAAGTCTTGATATTGTCGGCAACAGCATTAATTTTATGAGTTGTTTTAATTGTATAAAACGCCCGATAAAATTCAAAAAATGGTGTTATTGCTCCAATCATAAAAATTTCTACAAGAATTGTCATTATAACAGTTGAAAGAGTTTGTTTGTTTTTCTGAATACAATATTGATACAAAGTATTTATAACATAATAAGCACACACGACTAATAATGGAATTGAAGCCCGCATACAAAAATCACTTGAATAACCGATTTTAAAGAAAGGACAAAGAAATAGTCCTAAAAAAGATAAATGAAATAAAATGCTTTTTCGGTTTTTCCAGAAAAGTAAAATGTATATAATACCTATTTCTAATAGCCAAAACAAGAATATTTTTTTTAATGACGCATAATTAAGAAGTTCAGTAGCCAATCTAAAACCTCCACCAGTTGTTGCTGAATTGTTAGAGTAATATAGAAGATAAATAGGAAAAATTAAAAATAATGCCAAAATATTTTGAAGACTAAAAATTTCTTTAAAAAAGCAACTGATTTTTTTCTTCTTAATAGCGTTTACAAAAAGCTCAGTACCTTTACCGATAAACAAAAATACGATACCACAAAAAGGTAAAGGCCCATAAGGCAAACATAATAAACCTAACGCCAAATAATTTTTAGGAGATTCTTCTTTTAAAAACATCAAGGTTATAATCCAAGGAACAATCGTTTGATTAAAAACCCAGAATAATTGAGTAATCATCGAACTAAATTGAACTCCAGGCGTCCACCACTCTAAATGCTTGTTTGCTACAACGGCCCTGTTAAATAAATCAGCACCGACGAAATCCATGCCACTAAACAGTAAAAAAGCAGCTACAGCAAAAAGAACGTATTTACCTTTTTTTATTTGTAAAAGATAAATTAACCACAACATAGCTAATAAAACCCCAAAACTCGACCATAAAAGAAGCGCAATATTTCCAATTTGCCAAGCAACATTTGAAGAAATTAATAAAAACGGCTTAGCTACAATTGCTGGAATTATCCAATGACCAATATAGTAGCATAAAGAAGCATCAATATTTTCATAATATACTGGCCAATCAAAATTAATCAAATCTCTAAAAATCGCATTTCGCCAATGATAGTCATTGCTTTGATAAAAATTGCCTCCCATACCTGCAAAAAAACATATTATGGTAATCACAATTCCAAGTATAACAATGTATTTTTTTAATAAAAGTTGTGTTAAACTTTATGACTGATTGATATATTCAGCATAAGCAACGTTTAAGTCAATAGGCATTTTGATATTAAAAATATCTTTAGATTTAATATAATTCTTGTCTATTAATATTTTAGAATAAGATTCTGTTTTGATTTTGTTTATTAAGAATCTTTTTTTCATGGTAAAAATATAAACAAACCAATCTAAATACTCTTGTAAATGTCTAGTAGAAATACCTCTAAATTTACTAAGCCAAGTTTCAAGTTGAGAGTGTATTCCATTTATTTCTGATATATTAGAAATGCCATTGCTATGAAATCCAGAAGGAATTGCATTTAGTATAAGATTGTAGGTTTCACAAAAATCCTGATATGCACTTGCACTATCAGCAGTAACAGATTTAGCATTATTTAATTTTTTGCCTAGAGAATCTTTTAACATGTCAGTTGTACATCTACCTAAACCAACAACTTTTAGTAACAAATTATCCTTTTCATCTATACTGGATACAACACAAACTTTATGATGGCTAATACCTCTATATGGTGAACTTGTTGAAGTTCTCTTTTTAGAATATCTTGGCATATTTTCTTTTTTTGTTCCTTTTAAATTAATAGAAAAATATTTTTCATCTGATTGTATTTCTCCCGATAATTTAATGTTTTCTACAAAACTTTTCAAAGCATATAAAACTTTGTGTCTTATTCTAAATGAAGTTAAAAGTGAAATAGTATTCTCTTCTGCAATTCTTCTTAAACTAAAACCGTTCAGTAGATTATCAATAATATTTCTCCATATTTCAAAAGACAATTTACTATGGCAAATTATTGTATTTGTTGTTTCTGATAAAGTTACTTTACAGTTACTACAGATATATTTCTGAACACCATTTTTTGTTTTTCCATTTTTATGCAATTTATATCCACATTTTTCACAAAATGTTTTTCTCTCCTTAAATCTAGAAATAACTTTTGAATTAGAATTTTTCGTAGAACATAAATCTGATAAATGTTCAATAATATAATTTTTAAACTCTATAATTGTTACTGGATCTAAATCTTTTATTATTTCTTCTATTTTCATACCACATAAAAATATCCTTAATCAACTAGTCTAAATCATATATCATTATCGCCAAACAAAGATAAAGATAGACTAGTTGATTAAGGATATCTCCTTTCTTTATCTTTTGTTTGGCTAATACTATTATACATCATTTTTATTTATCAGTCATTATGTTTAACACAACTTT
>CALVXT010000115.1 GCA_944371545.1 uncultured Bacilli bacterium
ATAAAAAAAGAAAAAAGAAATTTGTTTTGTAAACTTTTGACAAATTTCTTTTTAAACTTTATTTTTTCAGTTGATTTTATTAAAGCTTCAGGCACCTTATTCTTTACTCTTCTTGATCTTTTACTTTAACTAAAACTTCTCTTGGTTTCGAGCCATTTTGAGGTCCGATAATTCCTCGTTCTTCTAATAAGTCAATTACTCTAGCTGCACGGTTATAACCAAATCTGAATCTTCTTTGAATTAATGAAGCACTGATCTTACCGGTTTGAACAGCAAAATCAACAATTTCATTATACATTGGGTCATCATATTCTTCTTTTTCATCAGAACTACTACTAGTAGATGAAGTATTTTCTGATAAAGTTGTTGTAAGTGTTTCATCATAAACAGCTTTTTGTTCTTTACAAACAGCATCAATAAGTCTTCTTATTTCATCATCCGAAATAAAACATCCTTGAATTCTTATTGGAGTGTTTTCTCCCATTGGTAAGAACAGCATATCTCCTTTACCAAGTAACTTTTCAGCACCAGGAGTATCTAAAATTGTTCTTGAATCAACGTTACTAGCTACAGCAAAAGCAATACGAGATGGAATATTTGTTTTAATAACACCCGTAATAACATCCGTACTAGGTCTTTGAGTAGCAACAATCAAATGAATTCCTGCAGCTCTTGCAAGTTGAGTAATTCGCATAATGGAATCTTCTACTTCTTTTCTCGCCACAATCATCAAATCAGCCATTTCATCAACAATAACAACAATATAAGGCATTCTTGGTGTTTTAGCCTCTGGATGACTTTCATTTTCTTTTTCAATCATTCGATTATAATCATCAATCTTTTTTGCCCCTTTGTCAGCAAAGATATGATAACGTTTATCCATTTCATCAACAACTTTTTGTAAAACCAAAGAAGCCTTTTTAGGATTCGTTACAACTGGACATAGTAAATGAGGAACACCATTGTAATTAGAAAGTTCCACTTGCTTTGGGTCAACCAATACAAGCTTTACTTCATCAGGTCGATAACGCATTAAAATAGAACCAATAATTCCATTAATACAAACAGATTTACCTGAACCGGTTGAACCAGCAACAAGTAAGTGAGGCATTTTAGTTAAATCCGTACTTCTAGGAATACCCATAATATCTTTTCCTAAAGCAACTTGAATTCCACCTTTTGCATTGATCATTTCCTTACTTGCCAAAACTTCTTTAATTTTAACCATGGAAATCGCTTGATTAGGTATTTCAATACCAATCGTGTTTTTTCCAGGAATTGGAGCTTCAATTCGAACGTCTTTAGCTGCCAATGCCAAAGCAATTTCTTTATTAATTGAAATAATTCGACTAACCTTTGTTCCACTAGGTACAACTACTTCAAATTGAGTAACAGCAGGTCCCATATGAATATCTACCACATGTCCATCAATTTGAAAATCATGCAAAACTCTTTCTAGATTCTGTTTATTATTAATCAAAAACTGATTAGAATTTGTCTTTTTACTTTTAGGTGGATCATCTAGTAAGTTCATTGGCGGTAACTGATAATTTGGATTAGGCATCACAGAAGCTGGATTTGCAACTGGAGGCGCAACAAAAGCTTCCTCTTTAGGTTCACTATGATGTTTTAATTCTTCAACACTATTCACAATAATTGATTTAGGATTTTCATATTCCTCATCAGCTTCTCTTAACCTTTTATCAAGTAATGCTTCTCTACTTTCCACATCATCTTCATGATCTTCTTGACTCTTTTTCTTAAACCATTTGAATTTAGAAATAAAATTATTTAGAGCATTAGAAAGATTGACATTGAAAAATAAAATAACTCCAAATAAAGCAATAAAAGCTACAACAATATAAGTACCATTAAGTCCGAACAAAGCATCACAGGAGAAAGCAAATGCTGCACCCAAAATTCCGCCACCAATAACAATAGAAGTTTGCCCAGAACTTGTCAAAGCATTATTATTTCCAATGGAAGCTACTCGACTCATATAATTATTAATTGTATTTTCAAAAATACTAGTCGGATCTGTCGCATCTTCAATAAAAGTCAAATGACTTAACACTAAAATAACAATTAAAAACAAATACAGCCCTATATAACGTGCACTAAAAAAATTTGGAAGTTTTCTTTTAATAAGCATATAAAAACCAATAACCAAAACAAAAAGTAAAATAAGTGGCCACCATTCTCCTAAAAGAAACATGGCAAACTTTTTTAATAAAGCACCTACAGGTCCAAAACCAAAACCAATAACTCCACATAAAATCAAAACAAGTCCAACGAGTTCAACACTATATCCTGGACTTTTAGAACTTTCTGAACCAGATTTTTTCTTTTTTGCCATACTCTATTCACCATATTCATTATACATAATAAAAAAAAAGATTGCAAATTTCTTTACTTTGTTTTACAATTCTTCTTTTTTTCTCTTCTTTCAAATTCTTCTATTTTTTTATGAATTCTTTTCATAGTTTCCTTTTTCGTTTTCTGATAATCCTTCCTACGAAAAATTTTATATAAAGCAACCGGATGCAAAATAAAATCAATAGAATCAGCTTTATCCACTAATGTAAGTAACCACGCTTCTTTATTTCTAGGAATTCTACGATTAACAGGAAACATGTGAGTAATCATAATACTCTCAATCTTAGGAGTAACAATTTCTTTTCCAAAAATTTTTTTAGAATTTTCTACAGCTTCCTTAGCATGAGTAAATGCATGTTTTTGTAAAAAAGGCTTTTTTTCTTGATCATATTGCCAAGGTCTTTCATAAAAATCATGAAGTAAACCGGCAATAGCTAAACTTTTATAATCCATATGTAAAAACTTACCAATTCGATAACAATCATAAGAAACTCTGATAACATGAGCATACACAGATTCATTAATATGATGGGGATATTCTTTTCTTTTTTGCATCTCAGCTTCTAACAAAATAGGTCGAATAATTTTATAATATTCTAAGGAACTTTCTTCAAAGTTTTTTTTTTACTTGGTGTTTTAATTAAATACATCAAGTAGCAAATAACGGTTACAACTTGTAAAATAGCTGTTAAATAAACCAAAATAGTAACATAAGGAGAAATTCCTGGAATAACAAGTCCCACAAAACCTAAAATAATGGTGATAAAAATAATCCATGTTTTAAATTTTCCAACCAACAAAGATGCGGCAATCCCTTTACGAAAATAAAAATATAAATTTAAGACACTAATAATACACTCTAGTATCAAAACATAAAAGAAGGCATGATTTTTAATAATTAAAATGAGTAAAAGTCCAATCGCAAGCATCTTATCTCCAATAACATCTAATCTTGCTCCAAGCTCACTTACAACACCCCACTTGCGGGCTAAATAACCATCTAAAAAATCTGTAAAAGCAATAATCATCGCCACAGCAATTAATATTTTATAATGATTAGTTAATCCTAAAAAAATAACAATAGGAGTAAAAACAAGACGACTTGCTGTCAAAATATTCGGAATATATTTTTTTAAATTTTTCATATGAATCACACTCTTTTTTATAAAATTTTTATTAAACTCTTTTTATACCAAAATCATTGTACCAAATTGCTAACGCAAAGTCCATGAAGTTCCAAGTAGTTTCAAAAAAAATATATATATAAATAATTGCAAAATAAAACGTGTTGGAGTAATATAAATTCCGCTCAAAGAGTTTAAATACATCCAACACATTTATTATTATACAACAAAATGAACAAAAATAAAGATTATTTTTCTCTCTTTGAGCACAGAAGGGAGATTTTTTTATGAAAAACACAAAAAGGAATCATGAAAAATGGGTTGAAAAAGTGAAATATACATTAGAGTTAGGAGGGAAAAGCTCAAAAACATTTCTGAATTACAAATCTCATATCACTAGATTTTTAAACAACTTTGCAGATGATGTTGAAATTAATAAGTTATCAGAAGATCAAATTGCTAATTATTTTATAAGAATGTACATTCAAAAAGGAAGATGTGCTTCTACTTTAAATGTTGGGATTGCTTCTGTTCGTTTTTTCTATTCTGTATGTTTTAATTGCAAACTAAATAAGGATGTGCTACCATCTTCTAAAATAACAAAGAAGATGCCTACAATCATCTCCAAACAACTTTTTTTGAAATTAGTAAATGAGGAACATTGTTTAAAATACAAATGTTG
>CALVXT010000116.1 GCA_944371545.1 uncultured Bacilli bacterium
GACGAATAACTGTTAAATCCGCGGTACCACCTTAATTCATGTTTCCATGCTCTTTATTTCTTTAACGCAGAATTACGATTATGCTCCCACTCTTTTATTCATTATAGACTCTTTAATGAGTTGCACCAACCCTCATCTCTCTTAAAAAGGCAATCTATAACTACTATAGTTTTCCTCGCATTTCTAAAGTTAATATACTATTTATTTAAATAATTGTCAATTTTTTATAACCCGATTAAATCAAAATTAGAAACATCTTCTTTTAATAAAGGAATTATATTTGGATGACTTTCTACTTTTTCTTTAATTGAATCTAAACGATCAAAAACAATAGGATATTTATAAAGTAAAAAATCAAATAGATTCAATTCTAAACTCTTAAAATACTTCAAAACTAAAAGAACATTTTCTTCATGAGTTAAAAATAAACTAACATCTTCATCGGCAAGTTGAGAAATAAATTGCTCATATTCATCTAATGTCAAAAAATTTTTAAGATATTCCATAAGTTACTTCTCCTTTTTTCATTCCAAGTTGACTTAAAATTGCTTGCAAACTCTGTTCACTAAATAAAGAATTATAAGTTATTGCAAATAATAAAGCTTCTTCTAAATCAATATTTTCTTGTTTTTTTAAAACCGAATAAATTCGTAACACTTTAAAACGAGAAACAACCACATTTCCAAAAACATACTGAAAATCATGATCGTTCACATGATGATAAGTCTCTAATTTCTTTATTAATGGATCATTAAGAATAGATGAATCATAATCTGGTTGAAAATTTTGAACTATAATTTGCTCAAAACTTGAATAATTAGGAAGATAACTACAATGAGCAAAATCTACAAACGTATCTCCTAAAAAATCTGAAAAATTTTTTCCTTGCAAAATTTGTCGATAACCATTTTGATAAAAAGCAGTATTTAATTTTCCATTTTCTGAAAAAACAGTTCGATAATACTCATCAGAAGACATTTCATTTTTTAATTTATAAAGAACAGCAAAAAAATCAATTTTCACTTGTAATTTACTAGGATAATTTTTAATATAATTTCCAAATTTTTTTTCAAGAGGATTTAACCATCCTACCTCAATAGCCCAATCACACTTAGTAACTAAGTCCGAAAAAGATAAAGTAGAAACTGGAAAATTTTCCGTGTTATCAAGATTCAAAATACCATATTTAGTCAATATATCAATATTTTCGTGAAGACGATAATTTGACATTTTGATTGTCGCGATCCCTTTACCCTCGTTTAAGGAAACAGAAAATCCCAATTCTTGTAATAGTTTTTCATTTTGTACCATTTCCTCAAAACTAATTAAATGAGCCATAGTCATTAAAGTAAAACCAGATTTATCAGGACGTGTTTTTCTTTTTATTCCAGAGGCATGTTTTCTTCTACCACTTATATTGCGAATCCAGACACTAGGTGTTGAAAAATAAATATCAAGCAAATCTTTATTTTCAGAAAGTTGTTCATAACGTTCTTTTACTGAAGAAACTGTTCCATAAATACACATAGTTAACAAATTTAAAGGTGTAAAAGAAGTCAACAAATTAGGTTTATGATGAACTAAATCTTCTTCTTGCAAATAAGAAAGAATTCCTCGAATATTAGAAATATCTCCATGATAAAGAATTTCCCCTTCATATTTTTGCAAATATTTTTCAACAGAATCTAAAAGACCATATTCTCTAAAACAATCTCTTATACTTGCCATATCTATTCTTTCAATAACTTTTCTATCTGAAAGACTTCGTTTATCATTATAATTTTTCCAAGAAATTAAAGCTTCCTTTCTTTTTTCATAAGGAATTTCTTTATTTAAAATACAATCATAAAAATCTACAAATTCCTCTTGAGTTAAAAATTCTAAATTATCTGGATCTAAAATTTTCTCTAAAATTATAGATAAATTAATAATTTTATCCTCAATAGCTTCTTTTTCTTCTTTTTTCTTTTCTACTTCTTGAGAAATCAACAGAATTTGTTCAAGCAATTGCTTTTCTTGATCATGAATTCTAGATAATAAGTCTTGTAAAAAAATATTTTGTTCTTCTGAAAGATCAATAGGAAAATATTTTTGATTTTTTGCTTCCAAAACGATTTTGACAAGTCGAAGTTCTTCTAAAGCTTTATCTAATTTCTGAGAAGAATAAAGTTTAGATAAAACAGAATCAATATCTAAATAACTTATATTTTCAATATTCTTCTCTAAATCATCTAAAAGCTCAGTAAATACCCTTGCATCTTTTTCTATTTCTTTTAGCTTCGTCTCATCTTCTATAAGTTTAAAAGCATTTAATTTTTTATACAAATATTCTATGTGATAACGTAAAACTTCTTCCAACTTACTCACCCCATTCCACTAGCAAGTCATAGGTTTTTAAATAAAAGGTTAAGTCCTCAATACAATGTGTAAAATATTGATAAAATTTCTTTTCACTTATACCTAATAAAAAAGATAACTCACCAATATCTACTTTCTTTAAGGCAATTAAATCAAAGCAATCCTTTTTTATTTTTTGAAAAAAATCATTCATTTTACTATTCATAATACCTGCCCTCTTTCAATCCCAAGTTGCGAAAACAATTCTTGTTTAAAAGGTTCTTGTTCACCAAGTAACGAAAAGAAATTTTCAGATTGTAAAGAAGAAATTTTCTCCTGATATTTTTTTAAAAGATACAAAGATGCATCATAAATATCTTTCTTACGATCAAATGTAAGAATCAAAAAATTCATATTAGATAAAAGTACATATGAAACCGCCATATCTCCATTTTTATTAAGAAAAACATCAAAATCTATTTTTTGTTCAGATAAGAGTTTACTATGTTTTACACCTCGTTCATAATCTTTCTTACCTTGTAATAATCCTCGAAGTAAATTGGCAATTCGATTCTTTTCTTCTGCAGAAAAATCTTCTAAATGAAACATTGGTAAATTATGGTCATTCATTAAAAAAATAAGATTATCAGCAGGTTGAGAAGCGACTTCTTGAGTCTTTAATTTAGGAGCCAAAACATCAATTTGTGAAATAGCATCTTTTAAACACTCCAAATAATACTCCAAACTATCTTTTGTTTCCTCAGAAACATTTTTAAAATCTGGAATTGTTTTCATAAATTCTTCAAGTATTTTTTTAGTATCAAAAATTTCTAAAAGACAAACACACATTTTTTCTTCGATATAGTGAAAATCTTCAGGCGAAACTTCATGATCTTGAGCAATAGAAACCACAGCTTTTAAATATTCTAATTGACTACTATTCTTTCCTTCTAATAAATAATAATATTTATGAGAAAGTAAATTAGATTTATTTAACAATTCTTGATAAATCGGCAACATACTTTCGAACAAAAAAGTCTTAGATACTTCCGTTTTCTTTAGCGGTAAAGATTGTTCAATTTCTATTTTAGGACTAGAGTCATAAACCACTTTACTTAAAATTTGCAGTTTATCTTTTTCTGTTAAAGAACTTACTTCCAATAAACTAGTTAAATAAGGAAAGGAATATTCTTTACCCTCTAAAATTTTTTGGCATTCCAAAATATTGGCTTCAAAAACTTGTAATTTTTTTTGATTTTCTAACAAATTTTTTGCAGAATTTTGAAAAACTTGAGATGCCAAAATTTTATTTAAAATACCTTGTATCTGAGGAAGTGAACTTGCTTGATTTCTTTCAAAAAATTCAAGCATATCAATATCTACTTTTAAAGTAGCATCTAAAGAAAGTAAAACTTCTTTAGCTTTTAAAACAGAAGATATAGTTCTATCTTGACTCGCAGCACTTATAACCTTTTCACTTTTTATACTTTTTTCTAAAAGACTTTTTTGTGTTTGTAATCCTTGCATATATTCATGAATAAAATCTTCAAATTTATTCCATGAATTTTCAAATAATATATTCACAATAACACCCCAAATCATATTATAAATAAATTCTATCATACAAGCCAAAATATTACAATAAACTCACAAGCAAAATATTTTTCAAATGTTACAGTTCAGATAGAGCATGACAAAAATTAGGTAGAACGATTAAATTCTATCTATTTTTATGCATGAATCATTTTATAACTAAATAT
>CALVXT010000117.1 GCA_944371545.1 uncultured Bacilli bacterium
AGTTATGCAGAAACGAATGCCAATGAAAATGATTCAACAATCAAAAAATATTTAGATAGTTGGTATAAACAAAATATCTTAGATAAAGGGTATAATGAATATATAGCCGATCCAGGATTCTGCAATGACCGAAGTTTATCAACCAGAAGTAATAATGGAGATGGAGTGCAAACAACGGATAAAAACACCTATTATTCTGGATATACTAGATATTATGAAACTCATAGTCCTATCTTAACTTGTCCAAATAAAGAAAATGATTTGTTTACAACGAGTACATCAAGTGTTGGAAATAAAGCTTTAACCTATCCAATCGGCTTAATCACAGTTGATGAACTAATGTTAGGAGGACTTGCAAACGGATATTTAAATCGCTTATCTTATACTTATTCTTCATATAGTTATTGGACCTTGTCGCCTAGGGATTTCTACGTGACGAGTACGGCAGCTAATGAGTTCTATGCGAGCTCAGCAGGCTATGCTAACAACGGCTGGGTTGCCGGCAGTTATGGCGTGCGCGCGATTATTAATCTGAAAGCTGATGTCGAGATTACAGGAGGAATAGGTACAGCAAATAATCCATTTGTAATTCAAGAAATTTAGAACTATTGGAGTTTGTTTCAAAATGACTCTTCATTTTGAAACCGGATTTGATTAAGAAAAAAATTTAAGTAATAGGAACTAAAATTCTATTTGCACATATAATATTATAGGGATAATCTAAATATTTTGCGTTTTGTCGCCTAGAAATTTCAACGTGACGAATACGACAGCTAATGAGTTCAATGCGAACTCAGCAGGCTATGCTAACAACGACTGGGTTACCAACAGTTATGGCGTGCGCGCGAGATTCCTACTAAGATTAGCTACAGGCTAATGTACCGCATTTCATTGGTTAAGGCTTATGATAAGAGGAAGTAGCTAGAAATAGCAATCTAATTAGATTGGAAACAAGGTTATTCCTGAACTTTTTAGTTCGAATAAATAATATAGATATTATTAAACGTAGCTTTTAATAATTAGAACTATATTAAAATAAAAACATGGCAACTATTTAACCATGTTTTTATAATGTAAGGAGGGAACATGGAAATAAAATTTAAACTATTAGCTAACACCGAAAAATTAATTGCCTATATGAATCGTCAATTACCTAATTTTCCCAAAAAAGAACTTGTTTTAAAAAATAATATTGAAAAAAATCAATATGAATTAATCGAAAGTGTTTTTGGTTATAATATTCAACAAAGTCCAAGAATTAAAGATAAATATTTAAAAGATTATTTAATAAAATTATCGATGTTTGATTTTTATATAAGAGAAAGTTTTCATAAAAAATATTTAAGTAAACATCAAGTAGATTGTTTAAGTAAAATTTTAATAGATTGTCGTAAAGTAGCTTACGGATTGATAAGAAGTGTTGGAAATGTATGAAAAAATAGTTGATATTTCTTTATTAGAAAAATATTATTGTCAAGTACGTTTAAGTACAAAATTTCGATTAAAAATTTTAAATTTTGAAACATTTTATATGACAAATATTATCCAAATTTATGAAGTACTAAAAAATAAACAATACAAACATAGTGAATATAATGTTTTTTTAATAAAAGAGCCAAAATATCGGATTATTATGAGTGAAATTATCTCGGATAAAATAGTGAATCATTTATTAAGTAATGAAGTTTTACTACCAATTTTAGAACCAAAACTAATTGATATGAATGTCGCGACAAGAAAAAATAAAGGAACCAAAAAGGGTATTGAATATGTAAAAAAATATATTAATTCTTTAAAAATAAATCACGAGAATATTTATGTATTAAAATGCGATATAACGAAATATTTTTATCAAATTGATCATCAAATATTATTAGAAAAATTAAAAGTATATATTAAAGATGAAACAATTTTAAAAATGATTGAAAACATTATCGATACAACAAATGATGAAAAAAACAATCAAAGAATAAGAAAGTTAATACAATTGGAAAAAGAAAAACTCTTAAAAACCAATAATAAACAAATTAAAGAAAAATATAGAGAATTAGAAAATATTCCTTTTTATGAAAAAGGAAAAGGAATACCCATAGGGAATATGACAAGTCAAATATTTGCAATTTTTTATTTAAATGATTTAGATCATTTTATTAAAGAAAAATTAAAAATTAAACACTATATACGTTATATGGATGGTGCGACTGTGTAGGTCGAATAAATTAGTGAGTGGAAATCTCACCTAGAAAGTGGTACCCGCCACATCTAGTAGCGAGTCTTGGGTTATAAATGGTAACATATATAATTAAGCGTAGACAGTTAGATATCAGGGCTAGTATTGAGCTTCGAAATGTATCGTTATATTACAAGAGAGTAGACGCTGTCGTCCAGGCGGAATACTATATTTAATAATATGATATGGGAAGTATTATTAAACTCTTGCGGAGTCTGAAAGACCTAGTCATGATATACAATGTTTATTCGATGAACAGTGAGAGCCTATATTTTCTCTTCTCCAATGAAAGACATCAGAGCTAAATTGGAAGTTGATAAAGAAAAGAGTATGATAAACAAACTGGCACAGTAAGAATATCAAAAGAAATATAGGCAGTCAGATGGACTCATAGTACTGTTGATACTGTATCAATAAATACAGAGGAAGGAAGGGGTTCACATAACATAGCTCTTGTTAGAGCAAACATTATCACTATACAAGGAGTGAAGAAATAATGACAAGTAAAATAACAAGAATAAATCAAATTGCAAAAGAAAGACCGAAGGAAATATTTACTTCAATATACCATTTAATTAATAAAGAATTACTGAAAGTATGTTTTGATGAGTTAGATGGTAATAAAGCAGTGGGAATTGATAAAATAACTAAAGATGAATATAGATATAATTTAGAGGAAAATCTAAATAATCTAGTAGAAAAATTAAAGAATAAAAGTTATAAACCAAATCCTGCAAGAAAAGTAAATATACCAAAGGCAAATGGTAAAGTACGAAGTTTAGCAATTGCAAACTTTGAAGATAAAATAGTTCAGTTAGCTCTAAAGAAAGTAATAGAAGCAATATATGAACCAAAATTTCCGGATAATATGTTTGGATTTAGACCTAATAAGAATTGCCACGATGCATTAAAACAAGTGGTTATAGATATAGAGGGGCATTTTACAAATTATGTAGTTGAAGCAGATATAAAAGGATATTTTGATAATATAAATCATGATAAACTTATTGAGTGTTTGAAGTTACATATAAAGGACCCTAATATATTAAGATTAGTTAGAAAATTTCTAAAAGCAGGGATATTAGACAAAGGGAAATTTTACATTGGGGAATATGGAACACCACAGGGCTCAATATTAAGTCCAATATTAGCAAATATCTATATGTACTATACTTTAATAAAATGGTTTGAAGATTTTATTAAAGTAAAGTATGGTGGTTTTATGAGTATCATAAACTATGCCGATGATTTTATATGTTGCTTTCAATATAAAAGTGTAGCAGAACTATTTTATAAAGAATTATTGCCAAAAAGATTAAAACAAGCAAGTTTAGAATTAGCAGAAGATAAAACTAGAATGATAAGTTTTGGAAGATTCGCAATAGAAAATTGTAAAGAAAGAAAACCAGATACGTTTGATTTTCTAGGTTTCACACACTATTGTAGTAAAGGACAAAACGGTAAATTTCGTATAAAAAGAAAAACATCAAGTAAGAAATTTGCAAAGAAACTAGTAGAGTTTAATCAATGGTGTAAAAATAATAATGACTTACCATTAAAAGAAATGATGTCGACAGTTAAAAAGAAATTAACGGGACACTATAATTATTTTGGGATAACCGATAATTATCATATGATACAGAAGTTTTATTATAGAAGTATACAAATTCTATTTAAATGGGTAAATAGACGAAGTCAAAGAAAAAGTTATACTTGGGAAGAATTTTTACAAATGATAAAACAATATGAAATTCCAAAACCATATATACGAGTAAGTATATATGAGTAAGCAATTTGATGAATAGATACTATGTTATGAAGAGCCGAGTGCGGGAAATCTGCACGCTCGGTTCTGTGAGGG
>CALVXT010000118.1 GCA_944371545.1 uncultured Bacilli bacterium
CTCAAAAAATATAAATAGAAAGAATCAATCAAACAGATTAATAATTTCTATAAGATTGATTATACGAGGAAAAAGAAATATGAAGTATAAGACATTTTACCAGTCAGAGTTAGGTCCCATTTTATTAGAAAGTGATGGAAGTTCTCTTACCGTATTAGCCCTTAAAGGACAAAAGCATTACCAGGATAAAGATGATGAAAAGATTATGGAAAAAGATGATTTAGAAATTTTTAAAAAAACAAAACTCTGGCTAGATAAATATTTTCAAAAAGAAAAAATGGAGAAAATGGACATCCCAATTACTTATCAAGGAAGTTTATTTCAACAACTTGTTTGGCAAGAATTACTAAAAATTCCCTATGGACAAGTTGTAACTTATAAAGAAATTGCTCAAAAAGTAGCCCAAAAAATGCACAAAGAAAAAATGTCCGCTCAAGCAGTTGGTGGAGCTGTAGGCTCTAATCCCATTTCCATTTTAATTCCATGTCATCGGGTGGTTGGCGCAAAGAATAATTTAACTGGATATGGTGGAGGAATAGACAAAAAGCAAAAATTATTAGAAATAGAAGGAATCGATATAAAAATGTATCATTTACCAAAAAAGTGAGGAGTAGAATATGAAACAAAAAGTGTTATTAGGAGTTTTAAGTGTTTTATTAATAGGATTAGGTACCATTGGCATTCACTATAGTCTTACAGTAAATGCACAAAGAAAAAATGAGACTCATCCCGAGTTTGTAACTGAAGAAGTAAATGAAAAAAAGGAGAATAATTCTTTGGAAAACGATAAAATAGAACAGGAAAATAAAGAAGAGGATAGTGAAGAAAACAACATATTTATAAAAAATGCAACAATTGAAGATGTAAAAAAAGCAGAAAACAAAAAAAATCTCTATTTATTTTATGGAGATGGATGCCCATATTGTGAAAGAGAATTAGCTTTTTTAGAACAAATCTATCCAGAGTATCAAAGCTATTTTAATTTGTATGCATTTGAAGTTTGGAACAATCAAGAAAATAAAGAATTTTTAAATCAGGTAGCCGAATTACTAGATACGAAAGCCGGAAGTGTTCCATATCTAGTTATAGGCAACGAAGTAATTATTGGATTTAATGAAGAACGACAAACTATAATTCAAGATAAAATTCTTGAAAACACAAATTTTGATATAGTAGAAGAAATTAAGAAGCAAAAGATAGGTGAGTAATATGCATAAATTTATTAAAAAAAATCTAAAAGAATTCGATAAAACAACGATTGCCGTATATTTAACTTTAAGACTACTAGTCTTTATTGTTATGATTATTCAAATTTTTCATCAAAACTGGGAAGCTGTATTCTTATGCTTCTTAACACTTTTCTTATTTTTAATTCCATTTTTTATCGACAAAAAATTTAAAATTGATCTTCCAACTCCTTTAGAAATTATTATTTTACTATTCATTTTTGCCGCGGAAATTTTAGGAGAAATACAAAATTTTTATGGAATATTTCCTTATTGGGATATGTTACTACATACACTAAATGGTTTTTTATGTGAAGCAATAGGATTTTCATTAATTGATATATTAAATGAACATAAACACCAAAAAAAGTTATTTAAATTAAGTCCAGTCTATGTAGCTTTAGTAGCCTTTTGTTTTTCCATGACCATAGGTGTCTTATGGGAATTCTTTGAATATGGCGTTGATAAAGTGATGAAATACGATATGCAAAAAGATAAAATCGTCAATAATATCTCTTCAGTAGCGTTAAATGAAAAAGGCGAAAATATTCCAGTGATTATAGACAATATTGAAAGTACAACGATTTACTATCAAGAAAATAGTACCCAAAAAGAAGAACATATAAATGGATATTTAGATATTGGTCTAAACGATACAATGGAAGACTTACTTGTTAATTTTATTGGAGCCTCAACTTTTTCAATTTTTGGATACTTATACATTAAAAATAGAGAAAAATATAAATTAGTAGAAGGACTTATTCCGAAATCTAGGGAATAGTAGAAATATTTGAATTTAGATATTTTATTTCATTAAAAAAAGCAGCATTAATGACTTAAATCAAAAGTGTTTTTTATAAAAAGATGGAAGGATTTGAGCAGTTATGGAAACAAGTTATATAGAAGTAATGAATAAGGATTATTTATCGAATTTAGGATTTCAACAAGAGCAATTAAGTTTTATTTCTGAATTAGTAAACAAAGGAAGTCAAGAAAAATTATATACAAATACGAAAGATTTTAAACATGATTTAAAACATATAGAAAGAGTTTTAACTTACGTTCAATGGATTTTAAATGAAAAAAAGAAAAATGGAGAAGTAGTTGAAAATTCAGAACTTCTATTTTATGCCACACTTTATCATGATATAGGAAAAACAATTGGAGCTACTAATGAAGAACATGGAAAAGTTGGAAGTCAAGAAGTATATAAATATTTAGAAAAAACTTTGGATGAAAAATCAATAAAAATTGTTTCTTCACTTATAAAAACACATGCAAGTGAAGATGACAGAGTAGAACTTTCAACAGATTTTTCTGAAGAAGAGAAAAAGAAAATTCAAGAATTATCTGATATTTTAAAAGATGCAGATGCTTTAGACCGTAATCGCTTGAATTATCCAGCACCTATGGGTGTTTGCAATGAGAATAAATTAAGAACTAAAGAGGCTAGAAAAATTTTGAAATTCAGTGACCAATTTTTAGAAGAATATAATAAAGCTATTATTTTTACCAAAGAAAAACTATCTGGTACAAAGATTTTTAATAACTATCAAAAATTAGATAAATGGATTAATCAGTATTTAGAAAACAAAAAAAATGGTCATGAAGAAATGGGCTATATGTTTCATGCTTCTATGGACCCTAGTATTTTTCGTTTGACACCTATTGAAAGTACCCAAAAAGGAAATTATGTATATGCTGGAGTAGACCCTGTCGATTGTTTTACAATGGCTACTTTTCGTTTAAGTTCTTTATTCAAACGAGGAAAAAATGAAGAAACAAAAGTTAGACAAATTATCGATGTTTTTCCGGGTACAATTGAAGCTACTTTAGAAAACAAATTTATTACAATTTATCGAGTTCCAGAACAAGAATTCACAGAGTATGTACGTGCTTCAACTTCCTCTTCACGACGTGAATGGGTTAGTGATAAAGAAGTTTCTCCTGTAGAAGAAGTCACATTTCCAGCTACAGATTTATTAAATCATATAAAAGAAAGAGGTCTACTAGAAATAGTGGAAAATTCTTCCGAAAAATTTGCATTAAAGTCAGTAATGCCTGGAAAAATTAATATCTGGGATTTAAAAAAAATAAAAGATAATCCTTTGATTTTTACAGAAAAACACATGTTAATAGAACAATTTCTAAATTACTATGCTCCTCATTTTCTACCAGCGTATTGTGAAGCTGAACAATTAGTGTTTAGAGAAATAAAAAAGTATTCATCAGAGTATTTTCAAAAAAATCATGAATATCCTGATTATTCTAGTGAAGATGAGATTCACATAAAGCAATTAGAAAATATTATTCTTCCAAAATTGGAAAATAGAGATTATCTTGACCATTTATTACGAGTTGCTGAAACTTCTAAAAAAAAACAACACTTACACACTGTTCTTAATGAATTGGTTGACCAAAAAGAATATAATAAAAAAAGTGATTCTTTAAAATTAGGAAAAATTTCCTTAAAAATATTCTGGTTATTAGAAATATTGAGCGTTGGGATTATTCTTATGAGTTTCTTTCTTTTACTTAAATAAAAGTCAATTTAATTTCTATAAATTTAGGGTGACGTAGTAATAAGCCATTTATACAAAAAAGAAAAAAGCGTTTAAATATATAATTCATTATTAATAATAGAAAAAAGTAGAAAAATCAAAAAAATTTGCTATACTTTAAATACGAGGGGGAAAAATATGAAATGTCCAGTGTGCAAAGATGTAACATTATTAATGTCTGAAAAGAAAGGAATCGAAATCGATTATTGTCCAGAATGCAGAGGAATTTGGTTAGACCGTGGTGAATTAGAAAAACTACTTGCTGCAGAAGAAAAAGT
>CALVXT010000119.1 GCA_944371545.1 uncultured Bacilli bacterium
ACTTCGATTCCTAAACTTTCACACTTTTTTAAAATTTCGGCTACTGATAATGATACACTTTCTGCATATTCTTTAACCGTCATAAAAACACATCCTTTCTAAAATTTATTTTATTTCTTCATCTATTACCATACTTTCTAATTCTTCATAAATACTATCTGGGACAGGTACTTCTAAAGCTCTATCTAAAGCTTTTGCTTTCTTGGCTTTTTCAATAACTTCTGTTGAAAGCTTTAAATATGCACCTTTTCCATTTTTTTTACCATGAGAATCTATTTCAACATTTCCTTCTGGTGTTCTGACAATACGAATCAACTCTCTTTTTTCGTATTTTTCTTTAGTCACAACGCAAGTTCGCATGGGAATTTTTCTCGTTTTCATAAGGTTCCTCCTTCGTTTTTTATTTTATAACTCGTTCAAGTAAAAGAGGTTCAATGTCCTGAAATAAACATGATGCGGCTTTTTCGTGTCCACCACCGCCATATTTTTCAGCTAAGCTTCTTACTTCTACACCGTCTTTTAAAGAGCGAAATGAAACACTTTGGTTATCTACTGCAATTAGCATTAAAATATCTAAGTCTTTTCTTTTTTCTATTAAATACTCAGCCAGATTGTTCCGAACACTATAACTTCCAAATACAATTCCTACTTGATGATTTTGATAACTTTTAGAAGATATTTGCTTAGCAAGTTCTTCAATTAGTTGTTGATTTGTTCTTTCTTGAGTTTTTATCCAATTTTCTTCTTGTTTTGTATAAGAAAAATCATCAGCTTTGGAAAGTTTGTCAAAAAAATGATAATAATATCCATAAGGACCTAGTACTTGAAAAAGAGTTTGTAAATGAAAGGCAATAAGATCATTTTCTTTTTTCCATTCCCAAGTATCATGTAATCTTGTTTTTTCCACGAATTCCATGACACTTTTCTTTTGTAAAAGAGCATTTTTGGTTTCATTTAGTAAGTATTCATAATACAAGCTTGTTCCACAACACGGCGTATCTTTTTTCTTGACCATTGAAGTTACAAAAGAATATTTTTTTGTCATTTCATCCATTGAACTTTGATGATGATCAAAAACTTTAAGTTTTTTAGATAAGTTTTGGTCTTTTTCAATCTCTTGTAAAGTTTTATCACTTGGACATAGATCCGTAATAAAAACTTGATCATAATTTTTACATTCTTGATTTTTTAAAAATACTTTTATATGCTCATCTAGCTCTTTTATGCCTTTACATAAGGTAAAATCAAAATCTTCTGTAAGCATGCGTGTTAAAATAACACTACCTATACCATCTGGATCATCCCTATGGGTAAAAAGTTTAATCATTATCTTTATTTCCTTCTTCGTTTATTTGAGCAAGAGTTTTAATTTCAATTTTATATTTTGTTAATTTGCTTGCTAATTTGATATTTGATCCCTTTTTCCCAATTGCTAAAGAAAGATTGTCATCTGTTACTATAGCTAGTGCTTCTTTCTTCATTGGATCAATAATATTTACTGTAACATTTTTTGCTGGAGATAACGCGTTTGCGATAAACTCTTCTGGATTTTCTGAATAGCGAATCAAGTCAACTTTTTCGCCATTTAATTCTTTTAAAATGTTGGCAATTCTACTTCCACCAGCTCCGATGCAAGCTCCGATTGGGTCTACTCGTTCATCTCTTGAGAAGACAGCCACTTTACTACGAATTCCTGCTTCTCTTACTACTGCATACAATTCGATTGTTCCATCAACAAGTTCTGGAATTTCTGTTTCAAATAATCTTCTTACAAAGCCATAATGCTTTCTTGAACAAAGAATTAAAGGACCTTTAGTAGTTTCTTCTACTTTTGTAATATAGACTTTGATGCTTGTTCCCATTTTTACTACTTCGCCAGGAATCATTTCACTTTTTGGTAAAATTCCTCTTGATTTTCCTAAATCTACATAGTAATTTTTTTGATCTTCCATAGCAAGCATTCCAACCATCATCTCGCCAGCTTTATCTTGGAATTCTTCCATGATTACTGCCCGTTCAGCTTCTCTTATCTTTTGAGTTAATACTTGCTTAGCTGTTCCAGCTGCTACACGTCCAAAATCTTTTGGAGTAACTTCTTTTTCAATCGTTTCTCCCACTTTAATTGTTGGATCAATTTCCTTTGCATCTTCTAAAAGTATTTGAGCGTCCACATTAATCTCTGGTGGGATTCTTACGATATTTCCTTCTTCATCGGTTGTTTCTGTTCCATCATCATAGTCATCTACAACTACATAATATGAATATACACGAATGTCTCCTGTGTCTCGATTGATTTTTACTTTTACGTTTGTTTTTGAATTAAAATTCTTTTTATAAGCAGTAGCTAATGCAAGTTCCATTGCTTCAAAGACAACATCTTTGCTAATATTTTTCTCTGCTGTTATATGATCTAATGCTCTTATAAATTCTTTTGCATTCATTTTATACTCCTCCTCTTTCCTTACTTGATACATCTAAAATGTAAGATTCTTCAATTATGTCTAGTTCATCTAAAATTGGGTTAATAATATTGGTTGCTTCAACTACTGTATCTAAATCCAATCCATTTACTTTATCTAATGTAATTCGTAAAAAATAATATGATCCTTCTTTTTCAAAAGAAATATCGTCTACCACAATTTCCATTTTAGCTAAAGGCTCTTTAATGGCATCTTTAATTTTTTCTAACACTTTTCTTCCTCACCCTTTCCAATAATAAAAGTGGGAATTTCTGCCCACTTAAATCTGATAAACGTATTATAACAGCTTTTTTGTTTTTTGTAAAATATTTTTCTTTTTCTCTATTTCCCTTATATATTCATCCATTTCGTAAAAAGTTTTGAAATTAGGAATTTTATCATTTAAACCCATATTATACATATTTTCAAAGCATACTATATCACAAGTTTCTTGAAGAAAATTTAAAACATTGATGCGATCTTCGGCCATAATTTCAATATTTAATTTTTGGCAAATTGCTTTTTTTTCAATTTCTGAACTTGAATTTGAACAAAAAACAATTTCTGAATAGCCAATATTCTGATGATTTAACCAATATTTTGTCAGAAGCATAAGCATTTTAGAAACCAAGAAAAATTCTTCTCTTTCTTTTCGACCAGTTATTATAAAAATATTTCTGCCTTCTGCTAACCATTTTTGGGTTACTTCTTTAGCACCATTTCTTGGCTTAGTTATTGTACAATATTCCCAAATATATTTTGCCCAAAATAAGAAACGTTCTTGATGAGTGCATCCGAATATTTCTTCTATATCCATTCCTCTGATATCTTTTATTACTTTATCCCTTGTAAGGTTGTATTTGTGACAAAAATAAGGAATTCCTTTTTCTAATTGAAATTTTGAATGTTCTGTTAAAACGCCATCTAAATCTAGTCCAATATTCTGATAAATCAAACTCATCTAAGCCTCTTCCTTTCTTTGGTCTTCTTATTCTACCATTTTATGAAGAGAAAAGGAAATTATTTTAATGAACCATTGTAAACTTGTTTAGTATCACTGATGGCTATAAAAGCATCCGGATCATTTTTTTGAATCAAATTTTGAACTTTTTTTAAACTTTTTTTATTTACTTCTAAAAAAATCATTATTTTGGGTGTCGTATTATAATTGTTTTCTAAAGCAAGAATATTAAAACTATATCCTCTTATTTTTAGAGCATTGACAAGTTCTTTTTTATCTTCATCTGTAATTACTTGGATACCAATAACTCCTTTAATTAAGGTTTTTGATAAAAAAGCCCCCAAAAGGGTTCCTGTCGCATAGCCTAATGCATAAGAAATTGGAATAAAAATGTTTTTTACTGGAATAAGTAAGGCTTCACGAGCCACAAAAAACCAAATGAGTATTTCTAAAAAAGCTAGACAGCCACCAATTAAATTTTTTCCTTTTAACATAATGTTTTGTCTGAATGTTGAAATGGTTACATCTAGAATTCTTGCAAAAAAAATCTTTCCACAAAGTAAAAATATTTCCATAATATCCCTCTTACTTTTAGTGTGGAAAGTTTTTTCTATTTCATACAAAAATTA